>NZ_CAOS01000008.1 GCF_000315365.1 Desulforamulus hydrothermalis Lam5 = DSM 18033 | reverse complement strand
GAAGGATTAGTTGTTGGGAGAAAAGAGATCGTGAGGAAAGATGATGGCGAAACTGAGAGTAGTGTAAGGAGGGAATGAATGAAGAAAATGAAGAGGATGTGTAAGCATATCAATCAGAAGCATAGAAAAACTCTATAAAAAGTAAAAGATAATGCTTTAATGAAATAAAATCAAGCGAAGATAGTAGTATGACTTGAAAAAGAAGAAAATGATAAGAATTATTACGAAAAATGATATGATATTATAATGATAGACATATGACTAGAGTATAGGAAAGTGTGAATAAATAGAGTGAGGAAAGGAGCCAGGTAATCGCACGTTGTAGTCTCGATTACAGAACAACGTGATGCGCCAACAGTACGTATTCACTCGTACTAGTCTCCAAAGGGCTATCAATAGAAATCAGAGACAACAAGAGATAGATTAAATCATACACACAGCATTAAATGAAAACACAAATAAAGCTGAAAGACGCGAAAATGTTCAACTCCCTTGATAGTTTGCACCAACAAGCAGACAAGAACACTATAGAAGAGTAATAAATAATGAAGAGACTCTATAAAACGTAGAAGAACAAGAAATCAAACATTAATAATAAGAAAATAGAAAAGTAAACAAAATAAGAATAAAAGTAAAAATATCAAAATAAAAAAAGATAAAAGGAAAAAAATATAAGAAAATAGAAAACAAAGAGAAAATAAACTATATAATAAACACAAAATTAAGATAGAAAAGAAATAGTTAAAAAATATGAAGAAAATAACAGATACAGAAAGCAAGGAGCGAGTGAAGACAAGATGGAGATAGAGTAGAATGCACTAAAATCAATAGTGCGTAGAGAAAATACAAGAAGATAGAAGCAAAACGAACCTGGACCAATTTACATATATGTAAAAAGGAAATAGGGCTTGGGCGAGGGGAAAAAAAATAGCATGCCCATTGAGAGGCGGCAAGTGCATGACAGAACAGATAATTGCTCGATTAAGATCATGGTTATAGAGGCATAAGCAGCGGAACGTCCTATTGGAAACAGTAAGAATGCCCCCACGTCGACTAGTCAGGGGGGGGGGGGTGTAAGCACAGCAATGTGTTGAGCCGACCGGTACTAATAGATCGAGGTCTTGACCTAAGAGAGCGATGCAAGGCTGTTTAGTTTTGAGGGAGCGATAGGCTTCTGAGTTAAGTAAATAAGTTTCTGGTGGCGATACCGGAGGGGGTACACCTGTTCCCATCCCGAACACAGCAGTTAAGCCCTCCAGGGCCGATGGTACTTGGGGCTCACGCCCCTGGGAGAGTAGGTCGCCGCCAGAGTAAGTTTATATATTAAGAAAGTGATCTCCAAAGCCATACTTGGGAGATCACTTTTTTGTTGCCCAAAACGGCACAAGCCGCAGTTGCCGCAAGCTGGAGATTTTAATTTTAATTAAGGAAATGCCTTAACTCCCATGGGCTTTGATATTCGTTAATTTTCTTGGGGCAGAAAAAATTTTATTCTATTAGATTAAGTTAAATTAAGAACCATTTTCGCTTGCTTAATTATGTAAATACTTACAGAAAAATATTTAAAATGCAACATCTTTGTTAAAAGGAATTAATAATTATGGTTTGTTCTCAGGCCTTGCGCTGCCAGGCCGGCAGGGGGTATATGTACTGTTTATACGGGTATAGACAGTCAGTATTGTACAGGAAACGACAGTATTTTTATAATTAAGATAGTTAGTGAAGGCTGGAACATGCACAGGCACTGACTGAGTAAGGATATGATGGCAGGCATGTTATGCTAATTTTTATGCATCTACTTCATGGGATCTTAAATGGAAAGGAGACAGCACTATGAAAAGACCGGCCCTTACCAATAAAGTATTGGTATTAGGCATCGACGGCATGGACCCGAAAATAAGCCGCAAATTCTTAGCGCAGGGCAAAATGCCAAACTTGCAAAAGTTAATTGAACGCGGCGCTGCCAGAGAAGATTTAACCTTATTAGGAGCAATCCCCACCATTACGCCGCCCTGTTGGACTACCCTTGCCACCGGGGCTTATCCGGGCACCCACGGTATCACCTGCTATTGGAGACAATCCCCGGAGAGCCTGGATGCCGTTGTTTACAATATGGATTCCCGCAATTGCCGGGCAGAACAAATATGGAATATTACAGCTGAGGCAGGCCTAAAAACACTGGTCTGGCACTGGCCCGGCAGCTCCTGGCCGCCGACCTCTGACAGCGAAAACTTAAATGTTGTGGACGGCACTCAGCCGGGATCCGTTAATATGGGTGTTGCACAGCTTGACTGGGAAAAAGTAATTGTGGCAACCCCTGATATTGATGAAGTGCGTTATGCCCCGAGGGTAGAAAAACCGGCCGGTGTAGGCTGCATTATTTCTGACCTGGAAGGCACCCTGGATTTAGATGAAGAAGTTGACGATGAAATGATGGAACTCTGGTGGGGTGACAAAGCACGCCAAGGCGGCGAAATCCGTACCTACGTCATGGATGATGAAGACACGGAAGTAGTAATAGGCAGTAAGGTAGCGTACGACATTATTAACTCTCCGCTCAGAGAGGCTAAGGGTTGGGCAAATGCTCCGGAAGGCGCCAAAGAGTTTACCATTTTAACTTCCGGCGGTGTTATGAGACGCCCTGCTTTAATTCTCAAAAATGAAGCCGGCGAATATGACAGGGTGGCCATCTATAAAAACAAAAAAGCAGAAACCCCCATTGTTGTCTTGGAAAAAGGCAAAATGGTAACCGGCATTATTGATGACGTTACTAAAAAAGAAGTTACCAAGCCGGCCTGCCGTTCCATGAAAATTTTAGAACTTGACCCCGCAGGCAATAAAGTGCGACTCTGGATCAGTAATGCCCTGGATATTTCCAATGACCAATTGTGGCACCCGAGAACTCTTTATAAAGAAATTGTGGAAAATGTCGGCCATGTGCCGCCGGTTAGCTTGATCGGCGGGGAAGATGACGAATTAGTGCGTGAAATTTTTGAGCCTTCCTGGCGGCTTTACAACAAATGGCAGGCTGATGCATTAAACTATTGCATTAAGGAAAAAGGTTATCAGGTTGTTTTCTCCCATTTGCACAATGTTGACTGCGCCGGTCACCAGCTATGGCACCTGGCCAAGACATTGCCCGAGTGGAGCCACACCGACGAAAAAACTTACCAAGGCTTTATTGAGAAGTTCTATGAGCAAACTGACGAGTATATCGGCGAATTCCTGCACCTGCTGGACGAAGACTGGACTGTGCTGCTGGTAAGCGACCATGGGCTGATTGTTGGTGAAAATGTGCCGCCCATTCTGGGTGAATACGGCGGTCTCAACACCAAAGTTATGGAAGAACTGGGTTATACCGTACTGAAGAAAGATGAAAACGGCAATACCTTAAGAGAAGTAGACTGGGAAAAAACAAGAGCGGTGCAAATTCGCAGCAACTATATTTACATCAACCTCAAGGGCCGTGACAAGTATGGCATTGTGGATCCCAAAGATAAATACGAGCTGGAGGAACAAATCATTAATGATTTGTATAACTACAGAGATCACAGGACCGGCAGACGTGTAGTGGGCATTTGTCTCAGGAATAAGGATGCAGTGCTGCTCGGTACACACGGGCCGGAATGCGGCGATATTTTCTTCTCCATTGAGGAAGGGCACAACAGATTGCACGGCGACAGCATTTCGACCTCCGAAGGTTATTTTGATACATCTGTTTCGCCGATTTTTGTGGCAGCCGGGCCCGGTATAAAGGCAGGATTTAAAACCGACCGCATTATCAGGCAGGTTGACGTTGCCCCTTCCATCTCAGTGTTACTTGGCCTGCGATTCCCGGCGCAATGCGAAGGCGCCCCAATTTATCAGATTTTCTCGGAAGAGGTTTGATAAATTGTTTTTAGGGCAGCCATCAGATAAAGCAGCTTTCTGATGGCTGCTTTCTAATAATAAAGGAGTGGAGCATCATGTCTTTGCAACAATTGAACGCTAACGATTTTGAAGAAATTATCTACGACAACGGGGAACCTTGCCTGGTAGTTTTTTCAAGGAAAAACTGCCATGTATGCAAAGAAGTAGTACCCATGCTGGAAGAGTTATCTGCCAAATATGAAGGGAAATTCGGCTTTTATAGCGTAGATGTGGAAGAAGAAAAGAATTTGATCCAGAGATTTTCTTTAAGAGGCGTGCCGCAAATTATTTTCTTTAATGACGGTCAACTGCAAGGAAAGCTGTCCGGCAGTGTTGAGGAAGAAGACGTAGAAGAAAAAATAGCAGAAATTATTGGCTGATTACTCAAAACAAGCATTTTCCCGGCCTTAACAGAGTAAGGGGCGGATAAGGTTTGCTTGCTACCAATAAGTCCTTTCCGAGCAGGGAAGGACTTATTTGTATGGCAGCTACTGTTAAGATGTAGGTGTTTCAGCGTTTCGTTATCTCTTATACCGGGTATAAGCATTGTGTATTTTACAGCTTCCGGCATACTTTTTATAATTTAATTGATTAGTGAAGCATGTAACATACACACCGGATGCTGCACTGCTTCCGTCGATTTTACGGAAACAAATTACAACGCTAACGAGGTGAAAGAAGTGTCAATTTATGATTTAATAATTATCGGTGGCGGACCTGCCGGTTTGGCGGCAGGTATTTATGGGGCCAGAGCCAGATTGAAGACCGCTGTTTTGGAAAAAGGAGCGGTTGGCGGCATGGCCTTTACAACCAGAGAAATAGTGAATTTTCCCGGCTTTAAGAGTACATCCGGGCCGGAGCTGATGAAAACCATAGCGGCCCATGCCAAAGAATTTGGCGCAGAAATCATTAAAGAAGAGGTTACAGAGGTTGACCTGAGCGGCGAAATAAAAATTATTAACACGAAAAAGGGCCGCCGGTATCAGGCCCGGGCTGTTATTTTGGCCCCGGGTTCGCAACCCCGCCTGTTAAATATTCCCGGCGAACGGGCGTTGCGAGGCAACGGTGTTTCCTATTGCGCCACCTGCGACGCAGAGTTTTATACGGACCTGGATGTAGTGGTGGTAGGCAACGGCGATGCTGCCATTGAGGAAGCGATGTATATTACCAAATATGCCCGCAAAGTAACGGTTATTGTCATCCATGACGAGGGTATTGTGGATTGCAACCGGGCCAGTGCCGAAAAGGCGTTTCAGAATCCTAAAATTGAGTTTGTTTGGAACTCTGTCCTGGCTGAAATTAAAGGTAAAGGCGAAGTTGAGGCGGTAGTTGTTAAAAACTTAAAAACCGGTGAGTTAACAGAACTTAAGGCTCACGGCGTATTTATTTATGTAGGTATGGTTCCCGGTACCTCCTTCCTCCAAGGACAAGTAGAATTGGATGAGAGAGGGTATATTATAGCCAACGAACAAATGGAAACCTCGGTGGACGGGGTATTTGCTGCCGGCGATGCCCGGGTTAAATATTTACGTCAGGTGGTTACGGCCGCTAACGACGGGGCTATTGCGGCAGTAGCTGCGGAAAGATATTTAGAAGAAGAACAGAGTTTTAAAGAAGAGGTCTTAAATGCAGATAAGCCGGTATTACTTGTATTCTGGAGTCCGGCCAACAGCGAAAGCATTAATTTGGCCGGCAGCCTGGAAGCATTAGTTGCAGCTCAGGGCGGCCAGTATAAAATAGTTAAGGTGGACGTATCCCGGAAAAAGCGTATTGCCCGGAAATATGGCATCACTGACATACCCTCTGTGGTGCTGGTAGAAAACGGCCGTCTCAAAGCGCAGCTAAGCGGCAATCTTAATCATGAGCTCATTAAAGAGCGGTTTAAGCTGTAGCTTTATTGAACAAAGGGGGGGGCTGCCCAATATGGGTTATGAGACATTTCAACGATTAACTCCATATAATTTCGATGATTGCACCTTCGAGAGCAGTACACCCTCATTAGTATTTTTTGCTGCAGAAAGATGTAATATTTGTAAAGAACTGCTTCCCATCGTGGAAGACCTGGTTAGTTATTATGCCGGTAGGCTAAATGTATATTACGTTGATGTCGATAAGTATGTGGAGCTGCACAAGCGTTTTGGCTTAAAGGGCATCCCCCAGCTGTTAATCTTTAAAGACTACGAATATAAGAAACGAATTGGCGGCTTGCACGAAAAAGAAGACATTATTGAAATGATTGACAGCATTATTAATAAGAATGAATGATATTGCTTCTGCTGATTTTCCGGCCTGTTAACCCCCTTGCGTTGGCAGGCCTTTTTTTAAGCAATTAGCTGCCACTTGCCGCGGGTATCACGTCATATGGCCACAAGAACCGTCTATATATATATATTTTGCTTATACCCGGTATAATCAGACAGTATTGTACAATATATGACATTATTTTTTATAATGAGTTTAGTGAAGGTAAGAACTTACACAATAAACTTTTTCTAAATAATTAATTAATCGCTTGCGAAACCTCCTGGCCCGCCAGGAGGTTTTATCAGTAGCTAAAAAGGAGATTCAACAATGCTGTTACAAGGTTATTTGTTTGTTATCTTATCTGCTTTAGGTTCAGCTGTATTGGCGGTTTTTTATAAACTTGGTTTTCTTATGCATGTTTCAATGAATGACCTTTTAGCCATGCGTTTTTTGGGGGCAGCTGCTATACTAACGGTTTTTGCCGCGATAACTAAAAAAATACAATTGTCAGTTATCAAATCTTCTTTTAAAGACTTGTTGTTGCAGTCGGCAGCCTATTTTTTGGCATCATTGTTTTACCTTATGGCTACCAGGCACTTGTTTGCGGCGGTAGCCAGCATGCTGTTTTACCTTTACCCGGCCATGGTAGTTTTAATTATGACTTTTTTTTACCACGAAAAATTAACTGTTAAGCGCATGCTGTCATTAGGACTGGTTTTCCTCGGCTGTCTTATGGTTATCAATATATTCAGCCAGAGTTTTCAAATAAACTGGCATGGCATAGGCTATGGCTTTGTGTCAGCCGTAATGTTTGCCGTTTATATTGTAAGGGGGCAAAAAACAAGCAGAGAGGTAGGACCAATTGCCATTGCCGCTTTAGTTACAACAATTTCTTCTTTATTGGCCATAATAATTTTACCGCCGCCGGCAATATTGGCCGGTCAGTTGACAGTGCCGCATTTTTTAATAGGTTTAGGCTCAGCATTTTTATGTACGGTTTTACCTGTAACTCTTTATTTAAGTGGTCTGGCAAGGTTAGGGGCTAGCCGGGCATCAATAACAAGTACGGTTGAACTGGCTTTTACCATAGGTTTTGCCTGGTTGTTTCTTAACGAAAAACTTTTGCCAATACAGTTGCTGGGCAGTGCCGTGATTATCCTTGGCATTGTTGTGTTGCAAACGGAAAAAGAACCGGCAGGAAATATCTAGCAATCCCGGCTGCCTTAAACAGCTTTTGTTAATATTAAAGATATATTATAATTGTTATTAAATATTGTTGTTGAATGAAACGAGGTGTCTGGATGCGTTTAGAACAGCTTTATTACCTGGTTGAAATATACCGCTCCAAAACGATATCGTTGGCTGCTGAACGGGCGCACATCTCGCAACCGGCCCTCAGTGCGGCCATCAGTAAGTTGGAAGACGAGTTGGGGGTTAATATCTTAAAAAGAACCAACCAGGGCGTGTATCCTACGGAGATAGGCGAATTAATCATCCAGAAAGCACAAGAAATAATCGAAAGCATTGAGGATATAAAACAAATTGCGAAAAGAAATTCTCTTGAATTAAACGGCAATATCTCAATGGCAGTGGAACCCGGCGTTAATCTTACTATTATGCCGGAAGTGCTGACAAATTTTAAGTACAACCACCCCAAGGTAAATATTTTTGTTAAGGTAGGCGAATCTAATAATATTTTGCGTGACGTCCAGTCGGGCAAAGCTGATTTCGGTGTTATATTAAAGACCGATGAGCTAATGCAGGCAAAGGATATTAATTTGAGAGAACTGTTTGTGGATGAATTAGTATTAATTGCCGGCAAACAAAGTCCCATTTCCCGTCAAGGATCCATAACTCTTGCGGAAGCCCTGGCTCAGCCGGTGGTTTTGTATAATACAGAATATGTAACCAATTGCGGCATTTCCGGCATATTGAAAAGGCATGGAGATTTTAATGTTTTGTTTAGGGTAGATAACCTGGAAATGCTGGAAAAAATACTTTTGCACCGGGAATGTGTTTCTTTTATACCTAAATTTATGGCTGAGGAGTATGGAAAGTTTAGTGAGATTGCAATAATTCCCATCAGCGACGTGCCGCTGGATATTACCATAGTTATTATCTGGTCCAGCCGCCATCACCTGTCAATGGTAGAAAAGGAGTTAATTAAAGGTATCAAATCCACATGCTGTGATGTATAAGCCTAATGACAATTATTAGGGTTGTTGACAAACCTTGGCGCGGTTTATAATCCTTTTTCACATCAAGTGCTGGTGTCGCTTCGCCAAGTCGCCGGCAGGAGAATATAAAACCGCCCCATTTAAAGTGTACAGCAGGAATAGCTGCTTCTTTGCAGAAGTATTTTGACAAAATATTTTTGCAAAGAAGGGTGGCGGAAGCGTGGAGAGCAAAATTGCCAGGGCGATAGAAATGAAATATCAGCCGGTCGGCGTACAATTAACTGATAATAAACCGGCCGAGGCGCTACAATTTAAAGAAGGCCGGTGGGGATGTGTGGCAGCCATGATGAGTGCTGCTGCCAAGGGGAAAACGGTGGTTTTTGATCGAAAAACATTCGGTTGCATCGGCGGGGGCACCGGCCTGGGTTTTGGCAATCAGTATGTCAATTTTCCCGGCGGCATCGAATATTTCTTATCAACCGGCAATAAGGAATTTTGCAACACCGAGATGGGTAAAAACATGGTGAGAAATTTGCCCGCTCTGGAAAATGGTGAGGGATATTTAAAAAGCCCGGAAATTGGAAGAAAATTCATCCAATGCTTGCCAATGACCGATGTTCCGACAGAATATGTGGTATTTAAACCACTGGAAAAATTTAATGAGGATGAAGTTCCTAAAGTAGTTACCTTCCTGGTTAATCCCGATCAACTGTCCGCTCTGGTTGTATTGGCCAATTATGACCGCGAAACCAACCTGAATGTTATTGCGCCCTTTGGGGCCGGCTGCCATTCCATAGGCATCATTCCCTACCATGAAGACGAATTGGAGAAACCCAGGGCTGTTCTGGGGATGTTTGATATATCCGCCAGGAAGTGTGTTGATAAAGATATTTTGTCCTTTACTGTTCCTTACAAAATGTTTTTAGAAATGGAGTCAAATGTTGCGGGAAGTTTTCTTGAGAAACATGAGTGGCAAAGGGTGCTGGAGAGAAACCGAAAGGGTGAGCGTTTTAACGATAATGCTTAATCCTGGTTAGACGGCCTTGCGTGCCAAGCCAAGACACCCGTTCATGAATTGAACGGGTGTCTTACATGTATTAAAACCAGAAGGTGGGGTATTTTCTTTTTGGGGAACAGTTGTTAATCAAAGCAGCCAAGATAACCAGAATAATGGCGCCCAGTGCCACCGGGGAAAATATATAACCAACTCCCTGGCCTGTATAAACGGCCACAAAGGCTGTAGCCCCGCCGGGCGGGTGCAGTGTGTTGCTTAAATTCATTAATAAGATAGCCAGCGTGACGGCCAGCGCAATGGTCCACCACCGGTGACCCAGCAGTTGATAGACCAGGACGCCGGCGGCGGCAGAAAGTATATGTCCTCCTACCACATTACGGGGCTGAGCCATTGGCACATGACAGGCGGCAAATAAAAGAACTGCAGATGCTCCCAGCGAAGGTACCAGCAACGGGATATGATAATAGAAATTTAATAAACATATAAAACCCATGCCAAGAAAGCTGCCGACGGCATTAAACATATGGCTGGCCAGACAAACCGGTTGACAGGCAGGACAGCTGCCCCCCCGCATTTTTTGGAAATAAACCAGCGCCCGTTGACTAAATGATAAATTGCGTTGCTTTTGCGCATCCAAGCGATCCATTAAAATCCCCTCTTTATATGCTAATGCTATAAAACAGCCGTTTGGTTACAAGTCAGATGTATTACACTTGCAATTATATAAAGAAATATTAATTATTGTTAAGCCTTTTGCCATGGCCAAAAGGTAAATATTAAACAGGCTTTAGCTCAAAGGGCTAAAGCCTGTTTTTGTTTTGTTAACCTAACATTTTAGCCAGGTCGGCTTTGGCATCGCCGCTGATTAGTTGCAGGTTAAAGGTTTTTTGCAGCACTTCCACCACGCCGGGGGTGAGGAATTCCGGTGCCTTGGGACCAACGTAGATGTTTTTAACCCCCAGGCTGAACAGGCCCAGCAGGATGGCTACTGCCTTTTGTTCAAACCAGGACAGGACGATGCTGAGGGGCAGGTCGTTAACACCGCAGTTAAAGGCCTCGGCCAGCGCCAGAGCAATTTTAACGGCTGAACCGGAGTTGTTGCACTGGCCCAAATCAATAAAACGGGGGATACCGGTGCCTTCGACAGTGCCGTAGTCAACGTCATTAAAACGGAATTTACCGCAGGATGTAGTAATAATGACGCAGTCTTTGGGAACGGCCAGGGCCAATTCACGGTAGTAATCTCTGCCTTTAGTCGGTGCATCACAACCGGCAATGACAAAGAAGCGTCTGATTTTACCTGCTTTCACCGCTTCAATAATTTGGGGCGCCAGGGGCAGAACGTTCAGGTGGTGGAAACCGGTGGTAAAGGTTTGTACTTCTTCAGCGGAACCGTTTATTTTATTGACAATTTTTTTCCACAGGCCGTCCGCCGGCGCACCGGGCAGTGCCAATGCTTTCTCAATAACAGGCGTAAAGTCTAACCCTTCAATCATTGTCACGCCTTCCAGACCGGTAATGCCGTAGCAGAACATGCGGTCAGCGTAGGTGGCGTCTTTCCTGATGGGCATAATGCAGTTCGTGGTGGCCAGAATAGCACCGGGGAAGGCCTCAAACACTTGTCTTTGATCGTACCAGGCTTTACCCACATTACCTTTCAGGTGCTTGTATTTTTTCAGCTCAGGGTAACCGTGGGCCGGCAGCATTTCGGAGTGGGTGTAAACATTAATGCCTTTACCCTCGGTTTGTTTGAGCAACTCTTTTAAAGCCAGCAGGTCGTGGCCGGTAACCAAAATGCACTTGCCTTCTACTTTATCATTGGTAACGGTAACCGGGGTGGGCACACCCAGCGTATCCAAGTGAGCTTTGTCCAGCAGGTCCATCACTTTAACGGTGGCGGTACCTACCTTTAAAGCCATTTTAATGGTTTCCTCAAGATTGAAGTTAACATTGGTAAGGGTAGAAAACAGGGCTTCTTCCATGATTTTATTTACTTCCGGGTCGGTGTAACCAAGTTCCCGGGCATGGTAAGCATAAGCTGCCACACCTTTAAGACCAAAAATAATCGTATCCTGCAGGCTGGCAATATTTTCATCCTTGCCGCATACACCTATTTTTGTGCAACCGCCTTTGGGAGTTTGTTCACACTGGTAGCAAAACATAATGTCAATTCCTCCTTTTATTATTTCCGGCCCGGCGGGCCGTGTTTTGTTTTCTGATGAGGTAATCATACCGCAAACAAAGGCGGCTGCCTGTGACCGGTGTCATGCAGCGGCTGTGATGTTAATCACAGAAAAAAGCAGAGCCTTTTACAAGACCCTGCTATGAACCGGAGGATGATAAATCAGCTGTCGGAAATCGCCTGGGCAGCCAGGCTATGTGTTTGCCTGAACCGTTGCCTGGGCCGGATTGGCCGGTCTGGGCGGCCGGGGGCCGAAATACTGGTAATACTGGCACTCTACCCGGCCATTGTATAACTTGCGTTTTTTATCTGCCGGGCGGCCAAAGAAACGTTCAAATTGGTCAAAAGAAGAAATGACAAAGCAGGACCAGGTGTCCAAGGTGCGGTAGGTTTCACCCAGCTGCCGGGTGAGCTGTTCGATTTCAGGAGCTTCACCCAGCCGCTGTCCGTAGGGTGGGTTGGTGACAATAAAACCGTATTTTTGCTTGCTGCGAACCTTCGCCACAGGTATCCGCTGGAAGTGAACAGCATCTTCCACCCCCGCCTCGCGGGCATGATAGCGGGCCAGGCTTAACACCTGATCATCTATATCTGTACCGTACAGGCGCAGCTTTAACTCTCTTTTTTCCTGTTCCAGCGCTTCCTTTCTGGCATTTACCCATAACTCTTTGGGAATTACCGGCCAGGCTTCGGCAGCAAACTGCCGGCCGATGCCCGGGGCAATGTTGCGGGCCATTAATGCGGCCTCAATGGGAATGGTGCCTGAACCGCAAAAAGGATCCAATAAAGGTCGGTCAGGGTACCAGCGGGCGATAGAAAGCAGGCCGGCGGCCAGAGTTTCTTTAAGGGGAGCCTGGCTGGACAGCTTGCGGTAGCCCCGCTTGTGCAGGCCAACCCCGCTGGTATCCAGGGTCAGGGTGGCCACGTCCTTTAATAAGGCTACTTCCACAGTATAACGGGGACCGTTCTCCGGAAACCATTCCTTTTTATAGGTTTGTTTCATTTTTTCCACAATGGCCTTTTTGACAATAGCCTGGCAGTCCGGCACACTGTGCAGCCGGGATTTTACTGATTTGCCTTCCACCGGGAAACAGGCGTCGGCCGGCAGCCAATCGGGCCAGGGCAGCGCCCGGGTTTGTTGAAATAATTCCTCAAAGGTGGTGGCTTTAAACTGGCCCATTTTTACCAGCACCCGGTCGGCCGAGCGCAGCCAGAGATTGGCCCGGCAAATGGCATTTGCATCGCCGGCAAAGGTTACTTTGCCGTTGTCTACCGACACCTCATAGCCCAATTTTTTTACCTCATAGGCCACCACTGATTCCAAACCAAAAGTTGCGGTAGCTATCAGTTCAATAGATTTTGCCATGTCATGCTCCTTATAAAATTAATGCTTACCAGGCTTTAGCTTATCATGTTTAATTGAGCAAGATCAAGAAAATCATGGGTATCCGGGAGGTTTTCAGGCGGCAGCCATTTTTTGTATTTTTTTATTATTCACTCGATTTTTTAAGTATACTCAAGAAAAAGAAAAGAATGAGCAAGTTATTTTTGTTTAAAAATTAAATTTTTATATTGAAACTGCTCAAAGGTTCAAGCATAATAAAATTAATCTAACTGGTTGTCTAACCGGTGATAAAAAAGTAAAGGGAGGACTCGACCAATGTATGTAGTATCTATCGACAGAGATAAGTGTGACGGCTGCGGCGCCTGTGCTGATGCTTGCCCCGCCGGCATCCTCGGCATGCTGGACGACGGTAAAGCTGACATTACCGGCGAACCCGAAGAATGCATGGGTTGCGAAACCTGTGTAGCTACCTGCCCCAACGAATGCTACACCGTAACTGAAATGTAATACCCCCTGTTAAAAATAAAAACCGCCTTCGGGCGGTTTTTATTTTTAACGGAAAAGTTATTTGACTTTTTAGCAAAGCCGCGTAAAACCGGGCAGAAATACTTAATATTAACCCGCTTGATGGCAGCCTGTTGCAGTTGTTGTCGGAAGAAAATGCTACAACTGTTAATATTTAACTGGTATAATTTAACAAGACAATACAAAAAAGGGGTGCCTGTAGTGGGAAAAAAAGTTACATTTTCTGAAGGAGCCGAACTGTTAGGGGTGCCAATTAGTACGATTAGCAAGTGGTTTAGCCAGGGGCTGTTTAAAACGGTGGAGTTAGACAGAAAAAGTCCCGGCGGCCCCACATACTTACTTAAAATGGAAGAATTACTGGCCATCAAAGATGCCCTGGAAGCTGAACGCCGGGGTAATGAATTGGCCCGGCAAGAAATTGCCGCGGCCCAGGAAAAGCAAGAACCGCTTGCACCGTCAGACAACCAGGCCAGGCGCCGGCTGAGCTTGGTTAAATGCTCGGCCGGCAAACAGCCTGGCCAACCAGACCTTGACGGTACCGGCAGTGATCCGGGCAAAGAAATTGTGCTGAAAATTCAAGAAGATACGGCCATGGGGCTGGTTAATACACTGGTCAGCACCTTAAATAATTTTGAGCAAAAGTTTCTAAGCCATCTGGCGGAACAGGCCGATAAAAACGCCCTGAAATACAATACTATGGCTATCGAACACCTGGAAACTTTGCGTGATATGTCTGCTAAAATGGAAAAACTGGTGGACGCACTGCTGGCCATGCCGAAAGTAAACGAAGATACTGCCAGGGCTGTGAATGATATTAAGGAGATGCTGCCAAACATTAATCAGATAGCCGAAAACCATAAAGGAACCCAGGAAAAATTAGAAGCTGTTGGCAAAAAACTGGAAAAGCTGAGCGAAGAAATTAAAGACACCAAGTGGGCGGTGGTAAAACTGGCCCGGGACAACCAGAAAGCGGGCAAAAAATTTAAAAGGGATAAAGATAAGGCAACGTTTGGTTGGGTAAGCGGTATAGGTAAAATTTTGGGCTTTGGGAAATAAGGATGCTCACGCGGTGCAAGGACGGAGCCTAACCGGAACCCTTGGCAAAGCGGCGGCTCGCTTCAACATAATACACCGGCGGTCGGCTATGCTGCTGAAAGACTGTCGTGAAACACCGCTTTTAGGCCGCAAGGCTTAAAAGCGGTGTTTTATTTTTACATTTAACAGAAAATTAAAAACATTATACCTGCTTTTAATGACTAAAGGATTAAACAACATGTACACTGTCAAATGACACATGTCCACATAATAATGTTATTTAATACAAGTACCGGCAAATAACAGATAAAATTTGGCACAATGGTGTAATTATGACTAAAAGTTAGATTGATTCTTTGTACAAAAAATAATAGTATACTGTCTAGGGATTTGTATCCACCGGGCAAGGACAAAGGGGTATGGATCTCTGATAAATTTGGGGGAGGTTGACCGAAAAACCATGTACAAGAGAAAGTATGTCGCAATCATTGCCCTCCTGCTGGCGGCGGTTATGGTGCTGGCAGGTTGTGGCGGCGGCGGTGCAGAAAAGCAAGCTGCCCAGCAGCCCGCAGCAGATGTAATTAAAATCGGTGTTTTTGAGCCGCTGACCGGAACCAATGCGGCCGGTGGCGAAATGACGGTTGAAGGTATTAAACTGGCTAACCAGTTGTTTCCTGAAGTTAACGGCAAAAAGGTTGAACTGGTGATAGTTGACAACAAAAGCGAAAAACAAGAAGCAGCCAATGCTGTAGAAAGATTGGTAAGCAAAGATAAGGTAAATGTTATTATCGGCAGCTACAGCAGCTCGCTTTCCATGGCCGGCGGCCCCATTGCCAAGGAAGCAGGTATTCCGGTGATCGGCTGCTCGCCTACCAACCCGGCGGTTACTCTGGGTAACGACTACTATTTCCGGGTCTGCTTTATTGATCCCTTCCAGGGAACTGTCATGGCCAACTATGCTGTAGAAAAGCTGGGTGCTAAAACCGCGGCCATTATTCAGGATGTGCAGCAGGATTACTCGGTTGGTCTGAGCAATTACTTTGAAAAGTCCTTTAAGAAGTTAACCAATAACGACAACGCCATTGTAGCCAAAGTAAATTACAACTCCGGCGACAAAGATTTTTCTTCGCAGTTAACCACGGTTAAAGCCAAGAATCCTGATGTAATTTTTGCCCCCGGCAACTTCCTGGAGTGCGGTATCCTGGTTGAGAAGGCCCGTGAACTGGGTATCAATGCTCCTATTTTGGGCGGCGACACCTGGGAAGCTGAGGAATTTTTAAGCCGGGTTAAGAACACTAAAGATATTTATTTCAGCACTCACTTTGATGCCGATCACCCGGTAACCGAAATGTCCAACAAATTTATGGAAGAGTATAAGAAGGCTTATCCCGGCAAACAAGTTAACGCTTTTGGCGCCCTGGGCTTTGATACTTATATTTTAGCTCTGGATGCCATTAAGCGAGCCGGTTCTGCTGATCCCAAAGCAATTCGTGATGCCTTGGCTGCTACCAAGGACTTCCAGGGGGCTACCGGCATTATTACCCTGGATGCCAACGGTGATGCCACCAAGACTGCCATCATTAAAAAGGTTGTTGACGGTAAGTTTGCTTACGAAGGCAAGGTTGATCCCAAGTAATTAATTTACAACTGATGTGCCGCGACTCCCCTCCTGCTTGCAGGGGGGGAGTCGGTATTATGTTGTGTGGTTGGAAGGAGCTAAAACATGACCGGAGAGATGTTTCTGCAGAGCCTGGCCAATGGTATTTCCCTGGGCAGTTTGTATGCGCTGATTGCCATTGGCTATACCATGGTTTACGGTATTCTGCGGTTAATAAATTTTGCCCATGCCGATTTGTTGATGGTGGCAGCCTATGTTGCCTTTTACGGCATGCTGGTGTTTACCATGCCCTGGTGGTTGAGTTTTTTGCTGGCCATAGTGGTTACTGCCCTGCTGGGTGTGACCATAGAAAAGGTTGCCTATCGCCCCTTGCGGGAAGCACCCCGCATTTCCGTACTTATTTCTGCCATTGGGGTATCTTTTTTGCTGGAGAATTTAGGGATTGTAGCCATCGGTGCCCGTCCCAAATCTTTTCCCCGCCCGGAAGAAATTGTGTGGAATATTAAACTGGGGGATATTTCGTTTTTATCCTTAACTATTATCATTCCTCTAATAACTATTGTGTTGCTGGTAGCGGTAACCTACATGGTTAACAAAACCAAGACAGGCATCGCCATGCGAGCTGTATCCCGGGATTTTGAAACCGCCAGCCTGATGGCTGTGGATGTGAATAAAGTGGTCAGCACCACCTTTGTGGTTGGTTCCGGTTTGGCAGCGGTGGGCGGCATTATGTGGAGCCTGCAGTACCCCCAGATTGATCCGCTGATGGGTGTTTTCCCCGGTCTCAAGTGTTTTATTGCCGCCGTTATGGGCGGTATCGGCAGTATCCCCGGAGCTATGCTGGGCGGTTTTGTTTTGGGCATGGGGGAAGTTTTCCTGGTGGCCCTGTTGCCTGAGTTGTCAGGCTACCGTGACGCCTTTGCCTTTGTTATCTTAATTTTTATTTTGCTGTTTAAACCCACCGGAATTCTGGGCGAAAATGTAGTGGAGAAGGTGTAGGCCATGGACAGACAGAGAATAAAGTCGCTTTTAACCCTGGGCTTGATTGTGCTGAGCTGCCTGGTGCTCTATTTGGGTGAGGAGTATTTGGGCAAATTTAACACCCGGGTATTGAACCTGGCAGCCATCTTTGTCATTCTGGGTGCCAGTATGAATCTGGTGCTGGGTTTTACCGGCATGTTTTCCCTGGGGCATGCCGGTTTTATGTGCGTGGGGGCTTATGTTTCAGCCATTTTAACCATGTCCCCCGAAAGCAAAGAAATGATTTATTTTATGGAGCCCATTATCTCACCTTTGGACAAAATTCACTGGCCGTTGTTCCCGGCCATTATTACGGCGGGGCTGGTGGCGGCCTTGTTTGGCTTTTTAATCGGCTTTCCGGCCCTGCGCCTGCGGGATGATTACCTGGCCATTGCTACCCTGGGCTTTGGTGAGATTATTCGGATTGTGGTTACCAATGCCATCAGCGTAACCAACGGTTCCCTGGGGTTAAAAAATATCCCGCCCATTAAGAGTTTATGGGTTTACTGGGGCTTTGCCATAGCCACTATCTGGATATTAAAGCAATTGATCAACAGCAGTTGGGGCTATGCCTTTAAGGCTATTCGTGATAATGAAATCGCTGCCGAGGCCATGGGCATTGATATTTTTAAACATAAATTGTTATCCTTTACCATTGGTGCTTTTTTTGCCGGCTTGGCCGGTGCCCTGATGGGCCATTTAATTACCTCGGTGGATCCCACCATGTTTCGCTTCCTGTTCACTTTCCAGATTTTATTAATTATTGTTTTGGGCGGCTTGGGCAGCCTGACCGGTTCGGTAATTGCCGGCGTGCTGGTGACAGTTATGATGGAAGCACTGCGTTTTGTAGAACAGCCCATGAATTTCTTCGGTTTAACCATTCCCGGCATTCCCGGCATGCGCATGGTTATTTTCTCCCTTTTGCTGTTGGCAGTTATCCTGTTTTACCGGCAGGGCTTAATGGGTACCAGAGAATTTAACTGGGACTGGGTGTTAGATAAATTAGGCGTTGGCAGACGCAAGGAAAAGGGGGTCGGGGTGGATGGCTAATTTACCTTCTGACAGCATACTGGTTACGGATAATATCTCGATGCAGTTTGGCGGGTTAAAGGCGGTTTCCAACCTGCAGCTCAATATCGCACCCCGGCAGATTGTCGGCCTCATCGGCCCCAACGGCGCCGGCAAAACTACCGCATTTAATATGATTACCGGCGTTTATAAACCGACCGAAGGCAGGGTGATTTTTGACGGCCATGACATTACCGGCCGGCGGCCCAATCAAATTACCGAGCTGGGCATTGCCCGCACTTTTCAAAACATTCGCCTTTTTGCCAGTATGACGGTGCTGGAAAACGTGCTGCTGAGCAAACATGTGCGGCTGCGGGCCAGCCTGCTGGAAGCTGTACTGGGATTGCCCAGGTATACCCGGGAGCGCCGGCAGCACATTGAGGAATGTATGGCTTTGCTGGAACAGGTGCAGCTGGCGGACGTGGCCCATGAAAAGGCCACTGCGTTGCCTTATGGCAAGCAGCGGCGGTTGGAAATTGCCCGGGCCCTGGCTACCCAACCCAAAATGATCCTGCTGGACGAACCGGCTGCCGGCATGAATCCCCAGGAATCTCTGGAATTAATGGAATTTATTGCCGATATCAGGGAACGGTTTGGCTTAACCATCCTTATGATTGAACACCACATGGAAGTGGTAATGGGCATATGCGAGCACATTGTGGTGCTGGACCACGGCGAAACCATCGCTAAAGGTACGCCGTCAGAAATTCAAAACAACCGGCAAGTTATTGAAGCTTATCTTGGGGCGGTGGATGAAAGTGCTTAAAATTGAAGATTTGCATGTGTACTATGGCGGCATCCATGCCCTGAAGGGTATATCCATGGAGGTGCCGGAAAATAAAATAGTCACGCTGGTGGGTGCCAACGGGGCGGGCAAAAGCACAACCCTGCGGGCCGTCAGCGGTTTGGTGCCGGCAGCCGGGGGCAGAATTACCTGGCGTGGCGAGGAAATCACCGGCAGCAAAACGGTTGACATAGTTAAAAAAGGCATTACCCTGGTGCCCGAAGGACGGCGTATATTTGCCAACCTGACGGTATTGGAAAACCTTCACATGGGGGCTTATGCCCGGACCGACAAAGAGGAAATTAAAAAAGACATTAACAAAATTTATGAAATGTTTCCCCGTTTGCGGGAGCGGGAGTGGCAGGCGGCCGGTACTTTGTCCGGCGGCGAACAGCAAATGCTGGCCATCGGCAGGGCTTTAATGTCCCGGCCAAAGCTTTTGATGATGGACGAACCTTCCCTGGGCTTGGCGCCCTTGCTGGTTAAAGAAGTATTCCGCATTATTAAAGAAATCCACAGCCAGGGCATGACTATTTTGCTGATTGAACAAAATGCCCGGGCCGCCTTGCAGGTGGCGGACTACGGCTATGTGCTGGAAACCGGCCGAATTGTCCTGCAGGGGCCGGGTCAGGAACTGGCGGCCAATGCCGAAGTGCAAAAGGCTTACCTGGGCAGGTCATAAGGCCAGATCAAAATAAAAGAGCGACCGGCAACTAACCGGTCGCTTTTAGCTTTTTGTTCCTCAATGGTTATTTAATCTGTTCCTGGATGTGTTTCGGCAACACAAAGGCAGCCCGGTGAATCTCCGGTGTGTAATACCGGGTGGTTATGGCAGCCATTCTGTCCTGGTTAACAGTGTCTAAGGCGTATTTTTTAGAGCCGGCGGTAAAGGACCAAAAGCCGGCGATATAACTGGGTTCACAGGTTAAATAGGGGCTGCTGCAAGGAAAAACTTGCCGGATCCCTTTGACAGCTTCTACAAAGTGAGGGCTGAAGGTTGGAGAACCGGTTTGTGAAACCATTATGCCGTCCTCTGTTAATGCGTTATAAACATCCTGATAAAAGTCTTTGGTAAACAGCGCCAGCGAAGGACCGCCGGGATCAGTGCAGTCTACGATAATTACGTCATAATGGGCGGCTTTTTCTTTAACATACTGCAAACCGTCAACGGTCAAAATTTTAACCCGATCGGAGTTCAGAGCAGAACTGAGCTGCGGCAGCCACTCTTTGCTGACCTGAATAACCCGCTCGTCTATTTCTACCAGTTCAACAGTTTCAACGGTAGGATGTTTCAGGACCTCACGCACCGTCCCGCCGTCCCCGCCGCCGATGACCATAACCCTTTGGGGCCGGGGGTGGATCATCAGGGGTACATGGGCAATCATTTCGTGATAGATAAATTCAAAGCGGGTGGTGGTTTGTACAGTGTTATCCAGCAGAAGAGCACGACCCAGGTCCGGGGACTCCACAACAGCTATTTCCTGGAAGCGAGAACGCTCGCTGTGCAGGATTTTATCAATCCGCCAGGACACCTTGTACCCTTCGGTATGGTTTTCTGTAAACCATATGTCCAACACAAACATCCCTCCCAATATTTTTACAGCTTCATAAAAAACACGCTATCTATTATAGCATAATAATTCTATTTCAGCCAAGCATAGAATATAAAACATAAAAAAGGGTTCCGGCCAGGAACCCAGAACAGAGGAGGGTGGTTGTCTAAATATTAGTGTAAAGCATGGTTATCACAACATGGTTACAAGGGCCTTACAAAAATATTAAATGCGTTTGCCAACACGGTTTTCAAACAAAGGCCGCTTTTGCGGCAGAGTGTAGGCAAACATTACCGGTGGTTTATGATCCCCTTTGGCTCCGGTCTACGCACCGACAGCACTATGATTCGCTCCGGTCGCCCTTGGGGTCGCCTCAAACGGGCCATCCTGGCCCGGTTCGGCTGGCGCCCACTTCCTGAGGGCGCCACCCCAATGGCTCCTTTCGCTCATCAAGTGCTGTGGCCGGTGCTTCGACAAGTCGCCGACAGGGGATCATAAAACCACCTCGCTTTATCTTACAACCTTTGTTTACATCCTGAGGCCGCTTTTGCGGCCTTTCAGCGGCATGTATGATCCCCTTGAGACGGGACAAAATAAGCATAAGCCTGAAACAAAGGAGGTTTCTGTGTGAAGAAACAGACAGGGCGGATTAACCGACAGGAAGCAGCCAGAATTGCCAGACAAATAACCCGGAAAACCGGGCAAGAACGGCTCTACGGTTATGATCCCACTGATGATTATGCACAGGGAACCCCGATGGCTTAGCATTTTGGAACAGAGGAGGCAATCTCCTCTGTTCTGACTGTAAAGGCAGCAACAAACAAAGGCCGGGTGGTTTTAGGATTCCCTTTAATAAATTTAGCGCAGGTTTGCGGCACCCCGCAAATGGTGCTTTTAATCTATTTGTATGAGGTTGGTTAGCCCTGGTTTATAACTTAGTACCACATTTGTGATACAATGTTTTTACCAGTCTGTTAACGAGGTGAAAGCAATGGGTCTGCGGGAAGCAACAGAAAAACTGTTAAGCCGGCATCAACACGAAGAATTAGCTGACCTGGCGGTACAAAACCGGGCTGCCGTTAAATATTTGTTTCGCTGTTTTTACCATCCGTACGGTCTCCGGCGGTGGCAGGCCATTGAGGGTCTCGGGCGGGTTGCCGAAGCACTGGCCCTTAAGGAGCCGGAAAGCGTGCGGGAAATTATCCGGCGGCTGCTCTGGTCTATGAATGACGAATCCGGCAACTCAAACTGGAGTGCCCCGGAGGCGGTGGGGGAGATTATTTATCGCCGGCCGGATTTGTTTGGCGAATTTGTGCCGATTGTTGTTAATGCTGCGGCAGAAGAAATTTTTCACCGGGGCATTGCCTGGGCGCTGGGCAGGATTGGCCAGCGGCGACCGGATCTGGTGCAGGAGTTTATACCTTTATTAATCAACTCGCTAACTCACCCCGCAGCGGAGGTGCGGGGTTATGCCGCTTGGGCTCTGGGACAGCTGGGCTCGTCTGCCCGCTCAGCCCTCACGGAGCTGAACCGGCTGCTGGATGACCGGAGCGAGGTGGAGATGTATGAAGACGGCGGCCTGGCGATACGGCAGGTGGCTTATCTGGCCGGTGCAGCTATTGACAAAATAACCGCTGCCACCGCAAGGCAGCCGGCCGGTCAGAACGGGCCTTAAGGCAAACCAAACAAAGCAGGCACCGGTATAGACTTCCGGTCTGAGAGGCAGGCGCTGTTTTGCAAATAGGCCGGATGGCGGCAGGAAACCGGGGGCCTTTGCAGAACAGACTAAATTTAGTTGGTTTTAAGTAAATTTAGGAAGGCGGTGCTGCAATGCGGGGGACGGGACAGCCGCTTATTAATCCCTATCTGGTAGTGCTGCTGGGCGTTCTGGCGGCAGGTTTTTCCAGTATTTTTACCAAGCTGGCGGAAGCCCCGCCGCTGATTATTGCCGCCTATCGGCTGGGATTTACCGTATTGCTGCTGGCGGTTCCCACATATTTCAGCGGCCGCCGGGAATTGCGGCGGATCAGCCGGGCTGACCTTGCCTTGGCCTGTTTGGCCGGGGTATTGCTGGCTTTGCACTTTGCGGTGTGGATCACCTCGCTGCATTACACCTCTGTAGCCAGTTCTACAGTTTTAGTGGCCATGCAGCCGCTTTTTGTTATCAGCGGCGGGTACCTGCTTTACCGGGAAGGTATCGGCAAGGCAGGTCTGCTGGGAGCGGCTGTGGCCCTGGCAGGTACTGTATTGATAGGCCTGCATGATTTGCGGTTGGGCGGCGGGGCCCTTTGGGGCGACCTGCTGGCCTTTGCGGGGGCGGTTTTTGTGGCCGGCTATGTTTTAATTGGCCGTCATTTAAGGGTCCGCATGGCACTGTTGCCCTACACTTTTTTGGTATACGGAGCAGCCGCCCTGGTCTTGGTTGCTTTAAACCTGGTAAGCGGCACCTCTTTTTACCCTTACCCGGCTATGACCTGGCTGTGGTTTGTTTGCTTGGCCGTTGTTCCCACCATTTGCGGGCATTCCCTTTTTAACTGGGCCCTCAAGTATGTTAAAGCGGCTGTGGTATCCGTCAGTACCCTGGGTGAACCGGTGGGGGCCACCGTGCTGGCGTACTTCATTTTTAACGAAGTACCCGGTTTTTTGCAATTGGCCGGAGGCTTTATGATTCTTATAGGGCTGTACATCTTTATTAACTCCCAGCGACAAGAGGCAATAACTGCTAACTCTGCTATTGAGACGGGGGATACAGCATGAACCTTCAATTAATACAAACCGGTTGGGGTTGGTCGGCGGCAGCCTGGCAGGAGGGCCTGCTGGCCGGAGTTACCCTGCCCCATGACAACCCGCAGCAGGCGGTAACAACCCTGGCCGGTTATTTAAAATTAAGTGAAGCTGCCATAACACAGGCAGCTGAAGCGGCGGCCAATGAACCCTGGCAGCGGCTGGCACAAGCCCTGGCCAACTATTTTGCCGGGCAGCGGGTTGTCTTCGATCTGCCGCTTTTTTGGTCCGGGTTAACTGCTTTTCAGCAACGGGTATTAAAGGAAGTTAAAGAGATTCCTTACGGCCAAACCGTCAGTTATGGTGAGATTGCCCGGCGTATCGGCTGCCCCAAAGGGGCCAGAGCGGTGGGGGGAGCTGTGGCGGCCAACCCCTGGCCGCCGGTGGTGCCCTGTCACCGGGTGCTGGCTGCTGACGGGAGATTAGGAGGCTTTAGCTACGGCCTGACCTGGAAAGAAAAACTTTTGCAGCTGGAAAATATACCTTATCAAACCGGCCGGTAACCGGTTTGTTTTTTAGACAAATATATATATATTAAATGGTAATAAATGGAAATAAATGTGCATAAAATTTACCTCAGAGCAATATTTAGTGAGGTGATTTTATGCACAAAAAGTTTCTGCTGCTGCTTTTGGTTATGCTGTCATACCCTTTGCTACCGGTTTATGCGGCTACGGCCCCGGAGTTGGACGGCAAGCTGTTAGCCGGCGGGGAGCCTGTTATCATTGAGGGTCGCCTGATGCTTCCCATCAGGCCGGTATTTGAAGAGTTAGGTTATACCCTGACGGGCGATTGGGAAACGGGTATAGTTTTAGCTCAAAAAAAACATCAGCAAATTGAAATCCGCCTGTGGGAGCCCGGCTTAACGGTTAACGGTAAGGAAAAAAGCTTAGCGGCTGCTCCGCAAGTGATTATGGGCAAAACTTTTCTCAGCGCACAAGACCTGGTTGAATTGTTAGACCTGCAAAACCCCCGTCCCGACGGTTCAGACCGGTTGGTGTTATTCAGCAAACCACAGTTGACCGGGGAAGGTGTGATTCGCCATTTGCTGGCTGCCGACCGGCAAATGATGCGGGCTGAGTATTATAACAACCAGGGCTTTCTGACCCAACATAATATTGCTCCCTCGCCGCAACTGGTTACCAAAGATGATCTAATCAATTTATTGGGGCGGCACTGGTCCCGGCAGCTGATTGAAAGCCTCTGGACAGCCGGGTCACGAAACGGCCGTTATATTGGATTTTACACGGAAGGATCAACACCCCTGCTTTACAGCAAGGAACTGGCAGTGATCGAATTAACCGATACCGGAGCAAAGGTGGAAGCAAAATTACCTCTGTGGTGGGAGGATAACATGACAGAGTTTGAGGTGCGGGTTTATACGCTGCACAGGGATAAGGAAGGCAACCTGTTAATCACCGACGTCCGGAATAAGTGACAGGCATTACTCATCGTCCCATTTGCTGCGCTTGGACCACCTGGATAAAATTATAATGCCGATAACCGCCAAAATAAGCAACAATTTGCCCATATTTATCACCCCATAACAACTTCTGTAAAGCGGGCCAAAACCCTTTTGAAAAAACAAAAATATTTTGTCAATTTGCTTGATTGCCATTAAGCAAAAGTTAATATCAACACTAAATTAAAATGCAAAACCTTAGACAAACATGTTGACTTAAAGAAAATAATTTGATAATATACTTCTTGTCAGTCGCTGTGGGCGATTAGCTCAGCTGGGAGAGCGCCTGCCTTACAAGCAGGATGTCGGCGGTTCGATCCCGTCATCGCCCACCATTATACCGGGAGCTGTGGTGTAGAGGCCTAACATGCCTGCCTGTCACGCAGGAGATCGCGGGTTCGACTCCCGTCAGCTCCGCCAATTTTTACAGGGTCAATGTTTAATTGATCCTGTAGTTTTTGTAACAAACTTTAAAGGATAATTGAAATATTTTTGGCAATTGACTCTTGGCTTTATTTCTGCTAAGATATTTCTTGTCAACGGGCGATTAGCTCAGCTGGGAGAGCGCCTGCCTTACAAGCAGGATGTCGGCGGTTCGATCCCGTCATCGCCCACCATATATGCTGCTATAGCTCAGTAGGTAGAGCGTATCCTTGGTAAGGATAAGGTCACCGGTTCAATCCCGGTTAGCAGCTCCAAACAAAGGAGTTTTACCGTTGCGGTAAAACTCCTTTATAGCAATGGATGCAACAGACAATTTCACTTGTGGCATTTGCCAGGCCGACGTAGCTCAGCCGGTAGAGCAGCTGATTCGTAATCAGCAGGTCGTGGGTTCAAGTCCCATCGTCGGCTCCAGACAAAAGGAACTGCACAAATTGCGGTTCCTTTTTTGTAATCCGCCTGAGCGAAGGGGGAGCGGGCCATGGAGGTTTTAATAACCGGGGGCACAGGGTTTGTGGGAAACGCCCTGGTGAAGGAACTTGTTAAACATAACCACCGGGTCATCTTATGTGTGCATCGTGCAATGCCGGCGCAGCAAGAGGTCAGTTTTGTCAAGATGCCTGAGCAGGGCCAACTTTTGCCGGCGGATCTGATCAGCCGGGTTGACGCAGTGGTAAACCTGGCCGGTTATAATATTGCCGCCGGACGTTGGAACAAACGGGTAAAGGACCTGATTTTATCCAGCCGGCTGCAGGTAACCCGCCAAATAGTGCAAAGCATGATAAGGAATCGAGCAGCCGGCCGGCCTTATCCGCGAGTGCTGCTGAATGCTTCGGCGGTGGGTTATTACGGCTGCCATGCCAGTAATGTATTCGATGAAACAAGCCCGCCGGGGGAAGGTTTTCTGGCCGCTGTTTGCCGCGCCTGGGAGCAGGAGGCCGGAGCCGCTGAGGATTTAGGGGTACGGGTGGCCCGCTGCCGTTTTGGTATTGTCCTGGGTGCCGGCGGAGGGGTGTTAGAAAAAATTATAATGCCCTACCGCTGGGGGCTGGGTGGCTATATCGGCGACGGCAAACAGTGGGTATCCTGGATTCAGCTGATTGACCTGGTGCGTATTATGACGCTGGCCTTAGCGGATGAGCGCTTTCAGGGGGCTTTTAACCTTTGCAGTCCACAGGCAGTGACAGTGGCTGAGATGCACCGGCACCTGGCACGGGTTTTGGGTAAAACTTGCCGGACCCGGCTGCCTGCCTGGGTAGCCGGCCTGCTTTTCGGAGACATGGCTTGGGAGCTGTTGCTGCAGGGACAAAGAGTAAGGCCAAAGAAACTGTTGGAAATGCAAATCCCTTTTAGCTACCCGGATATTGCATCAGCCCTGGCGGCTTCTGTTAGTTTATTGCCGGTTCAAAACTGCTAAAGCGGCCGGCCGAGGCGTTTACAAACCTTTTTCGGCCAGATGCCGCATCAGTTTTTGGTGGTATTCCTCAAGAACTTTAACGGTTACCCGGATGTTGCTGTTAATCATTTCGTTTAAGGTTTCATTGGCCAGTTGGGCAAAATCAATTTTACCTTCCTCACTTAACCGCTGCAGCTTTGCAATTCTTTCGTTGGTTAGTTCATCCAGCTGCTGACCGATGCGGTTGAAGGCTTCTTTAAAGTCGTAATGCATAGTTTACCTCCTTGGATTATATACCCCGAGCATATTATTTCCATAAATATCAGTTCGACATGGCAGCTTAAATTCCTATTTATCTCTGCCTATACCATTTAATTTCCATTTGGGACAGGAATTGTGGGTTCTGCACCGAAATAAGCATAGGAAAAGCATATTTAAATTGTTGGCCCAGTCGGATACCTGTTGCCCCAAGCGGGCATCCGACTGGTTCAACCCAAGGGGGGTATTGATGTTGATCAAAATTTGGCGTTTGATGATTAC
The DNA here is from genome assembly GCF_000315365.1 of Desulforamulus hydrothermalis Lam5 = DSM 18033. NCBI lineage: Bacteria > Bacillati > Bacillota > Clostridia > Eubacteriales > Peptococcaceae > Desulforamulus > Desulforamulus hydrothermalis. The sequence goes on along the minus strand of NZ_CAOS01000008.1, from coordinate 244,253 downwards.
TCTGGTGCTTGTCCTGGGCATCTTGGCACCCGCCTGGGCGGCTTCCCCTTACCTGTTTAAAGATACTTCCGGCAAGTGGTGGGAACAGGCAGTGGCTGAATGCAGTGCTGCCGAACTGGTGGGGGGACGGGGCAACGGTATTTTTGCGCCCAAGGATTCGGTGACCCAAGTTGAGGCCATCATTTTTCTTAACCGCGCACTGGGCCACCGCAAAGAAGCTGACAGCTACGGCATGTCCCAAGGGGGATACAACTTTCCGGCCGGTTTTCCTGCCTGGGCCCAGCGCAATGTGGCTTTTGCGGCGGATAAAGGTTATATATCTAAAACAGGTATTCCCAGCATTCAGCCCAAAAAGCCGGCTTCCCGGGCGGAGATTGCCGTATTGTTTGCCAATGCCCTGAAACTCTCGGCAGACGGCTATCAGTTGGATTTTAAGGATAAAGGGGCCATTCCCGCAGGTTTTCAGCCCTATGTGGCAGCTGCTGTCAAGCACGGCATTATGGCCGGCCGTACCGACAATACCTTTGATCCCAATGCCAATGTAACCCGGGCGGAAATGGCGGCCATTATTGCCCGGTTGGTTGAAAACGGCAAGATAAACCCGCAGCCTGACAGATATTTTATTGCCCGGCTGACGGCTGTGGATGCCACAGGCAAAAAAATAACCGTCAGCAAGGGCGGCCAAAACTATACTTGGAGCATGGCCAACGAAGCACTGTTATACCGGGCGGGCAAGCGATGCCAGCTTGGTGATTTTAAAGCAGGGGAATATGTAAAAGTGGTTTTGGATACGGCCGGGAAAATAGCGTATCTGGCCTTCAGCGCCGGTAATGATGCGGGCAGCAGTGTGTCTGTCACCACCGGCTATACAGGTACCATCCGGGGGCTTGCGGCGGGCGGCCAGCCCACCTTGTCCTTCCAGCCGGATGGCGGCAGCCTTACAAGCTGGCCCCTGGCGTCATCGGTAAAAATCAGTCAGTACGGCCAGGCCAGGGATTTGACCGCCCTTACCGTAGGCGCCCGGGCGGAAATCAAGGTAACCAACGGCAATATAACAGAAATTTACTTATTAAGCAGTTTGCCTGCCGGCAATGAAAGCCGTGGTTATGTTATCAACGTGTATCTGGATTATTTTACGGTTCGTTATGATGACGGTACCAGTGAGGAAATTAACAAGTCTGCTGTCAGCGGTACCTTCTACCAGTTGGTCCGAGGTCAAAGGGTAGCTCTGACCAAAACAGGCAATACAGTGACTGCTGTCGTGCCGTTAAACGAACCGAAGAAGCTGTTTGGTGAGGTTGTAAGTGTTGGTTCAACCAATATTACCATTGAAGACGGTGACGATTATGAGCTTACAATTGAACTGGCCAGTGGTTATAAGGTAAAGGATAAGGTCGGTAGTTCTATAAACCTGTCGGATATTGATGATGGAGATGCTGTTGCTATTGAACTGAATAGCCAAAATAAAGCAAGTGTTATTCAACTTTCTGAGTATGCGTCATCTACTTCCGGTTTGGCAGGAGAAGTGCTGGAGGTTGATAACACCGGTTCCTGGAGCATTAGGATTGAACAAACCGACGGTACAAAAAAGACCTTTAATGTAGCAAGCAGTGTTGATGTTTATAAAGATGGTGGCAGTATTGATTTTGAAGATATTAGAACAGGATATTATGTAAAGCTCAAGCTTAACAGCAGCGATGATGTGAGCAGGATAGATGTGATGGACTACGAAGTTTTGGAGGGTGAAGTTACCGAACTGGATGTTTCTGGTAACTGGAGTATTACCATAGAGAAAGATGACGGTGATGAAGAAACATATGATGTATCAAGTCAGGTGGATGTTTATGAAGATGGTAGCAGTAAAGAGTTTGATGATATTAATGAAGGTGACTATGTAAGATTAGTAATTAACAACGATGAAGATGAAGTGATTATTATTGCCATATCAGATGAATCCGGCAATAATGGCAATTACACGGGAACGATTACAAAACTGGATATGGACGACGATGAAATAACTATTAAAAGAAGCGGTACCAGCAAAACATATGATCTGGCAAGTAATGTAATCGTGGAAAAAGATGACGATGACGATCTTGATTTGGAAGACATTCTTATTGGATCTGTAGTAAAAATTTCTTTAGAAGACAACGAGGTTGAAAAAATAGAAATTACTGACGACGAAGATATTACTGTAGAAGGTGAATTAAAAGATGCCCGCGGCAGTTATATTATCCTGCGGCAGGATAACGGTGATCACAAGCTGTATTTTGCTGATGACGTAGAGCTTGAAGACGAAGACGGGGATGATATAGATGCGGATGATCTCTCGGATTTTGAAGGAGAGGATGTAGTTATTAAACTTGATAACGGTGAAATAAGCAGTTTAGAAATTCAATAACTTGCTTTTATTAAAACAAAACAAACCCGTATCATCTGTAAAGTGGTACGGGTTTGTTGGCGGCATGGTGATTTTATATTCCCTGCCTGCAACTGTCAGCTGCCGTTATACAGTGACAGCACCTGGTGCAAGTGGTGAACAAGGGGGTATTTGTTTACCTGCGATAACCGCCCAGGTCAAGCAGCGAATTATAGTAATCTAACTCTGACAGCGCCAAATCCTCTGTTCCTTCAGGGGTGGAAGTTTTGCCGCCGGCCAGGGAAGCCATATCTTTTTTAATAAGCAAACGGATGTACTGGCTGCGGTTGGTTTCTTCATAGGAACTGCGATTAATTTGGGCAATCTTTTTATCCAAGTATTCAATTAAATCTTCCGGGATACTGATGGTAATGGTTTTATGTCGGCGCATATAATTGCCTCCTTTATCCTTTGCTTTGCTATATCATATGTTATGTTATCAGGATTCCATAACCGGTTCTGGAAAATTTCTTATTAAGACCCAATAAATGAATACAACGATGCGGAAAAATTACCACTCATACCAGTGAAACTTAAACAAATAATAAGGCTAAGGAATTTATAAAGGAGGCATCAGCAGTGTACAGTGCAAAAGAATTAGGCCTCAAAGTGAAAAGGGCCCGCGAGTACAGAGCAAAAAGAAGCGGGCAAAATTTTACCCAGAAAATGCTGGCGTTTAAGATAGGAGAAACCTCCAAATGGGTGGAAAAACTGGAAAAGGGCTTATTCTACCCAGACTGGGATGCCCTTAACCTAATTGCGGATACCTGCGGGGTGTCTGTGGAATTTTTAACCGGAGAAAATTTTGCGGACGAATTTGATTATGAAGAGGCTGTCCGGGGCGGCAGGATAGCCAGACACATTAGCCAACAGGAGCTGCGATTATAAAAGCGGAGGGCTAAGCCTTAAAAAAATAACCGGGTGTTTATAACACCCGGATTTTTATGACTAACGGTATTGTTTTACCCGAGCAAAGCAGTCACGGCAGTAAACCGGCTTAGTGCCGCTGGGTTGAAAAGGAACCTGTGTTGTACAGCCGCACTCATCACACACTGCTTCGTACATTTGCCGCTGGTTATAACCGCCGCCGCTGCCTTGCATCCGCTGTTTGCGGGCAGCCCGGCAGGAAGGACAGCGGGAAGGGTCGTTTTGAAAACCCTTTTCAGCAAAAAACTCTTGCTCACGAACGGTAAATACGAATTCTGCTCCACAATCACGGCAAGTCAAAGTTCTGTCGGAAAATGCCAAACCTATCTCCCCCGAATAATTAAACTCCCTAAATTTCCGGTGCCAACCAACTACCAATATCCTGACACCGATATAATTTTCGGGAGGAGATAGTTACCGTTGACGTTGTGAAACTTAGAGGTAATTTAAGTATAACACTTAAATTAGCCAAAAATCAATCCAATCTTTGCCTAAGCGTCGCGAAACTCTTTGATTAGCCGGTCAAAAATTTCCTTAACCGGCAAAATATCTTTAATGCGGTGCACATTCTGGCCGCAGAACACCAGCCCGTCTTTGATGTTGCCGTTACGGCTGTTCATCAATGCTTCCATGATGCAAAAAGATTGAGAACAGTGCTTTAGGCAGCCCACACAATTTTGCGGCTCCGGCGCATTACCGCTGAATATGCGGGAAACCAAACTGTTTTTCAAGGCCCGGCCGGGCAAACCCACCGGACTGAGAATTTTTACCACATCCTCAGCGGTAGAGTTGAGATACAACTTTTTAAAGGCTTCCGATACAGCGCATTCCACGCTCATCACAAAACGAGTGGCCATTTGCACGCCATCGGCGCCCAGACGGATCATTTCGGCTATTCCCTTACCATCGACGATACCACCGGCTGCAATGACCGGAATTTTTACCGCTTGTTTTATTTCCGGGAATATTTCCTTAACAGAACGGTCGGTGCCCAGGTGACCGCCGGCTTCGGTACCTTCCGCCACCACTGCGGCAGCTCCCAATTTCTCTGCTAATTTAGCTACCTTAGCGGAAGAAACAATAGATACAATGGGGGTGTCAGACTCTTTGCCCCAGGTAAATATATCCCGGGAAAAGCCGGCGCCGGTGAAAATAATGTCAATTTTTTCTTCTATGGCTGTGCGGACAATGTTAGCAAATTCTCTGGCTGCGTACATAATGTTGATGCCGATAATTCCTTTGGGCGCAATGTTGCGGGCGGCACGAATCTCCTGGCGCAGCTCATCTTCTTCCATGCCGGTGGCGCCAATCACGCCAATACCGCCGGCGGCAGCTACGGCTCCGGCCAGCGGAGCAGTGGAAACCCTGACAGCCATACCGCCTTGAATAATCGGGTACTTGGGGGAAAACCGTCCGATGGTTAGGGTGGGAAAATTCACTTTACTTACTCCTTCCATAAAACCTGTTTCATGGTGTCAACAATATTAAAGCAGAAAACAACTTGATTTGCAAATCAAGTTTTGCTTTGCTTGCGGGAAAAGGTTGGTGCGTGCCGGCTGACTTTTTCCGGTTGGGTTACGCAACTTTGGTTTATATTTTTGCCTGCTAACGCCAAAATTTTACACTAAAGACCAGCAAAACCGTATAAATTTCCAGCCTGCCCACTAACATCAGGAAAGTCAGCGTCATTTTGCCCAGATCCGGCAGGTCGGCATAGTTAAACATGGGTCCCACCAGACCAAGACCCGGCCCCACGTTACCCAGGTTGGCCGCAGCGGCGGAAGCGGCAGAAACCAGGTCAAGTCCCAGTGCGGCCAGAACGGCAGTACCCAGGGCAAACAACATCATATACAGAGTAAAAAAGACGTGGGCAGATTCCACCACTTCCTGGGCAACGACATCCTGCCCGATGCGTACCGGAATAACCGCCTTGGGATGAATTAAACGCATTAACTGGCGGGAGAATGCCTTGGTCAAGATTAACAGGCGCCCCACTTTAAGGCCGCCGCCGGTGGAACCGGCGCAGCCGCCCACAAACATGAGAAACAACAGGATAAACTTGCTTAAAGCGGGCCATTGATCGTAATCCGCCGTAGCATAACCGGTGGTCGTAATAAGGGAGCATACCGTAAACAGCGCTTCCCGGACAGCCTGGGCGGGGCTGTGGCCGGTCACGATAAATAAATTAACACTAATGACGGCGGTACTGCAGAGTATCAGGGTTAAAAAAAGACGTGTTTCGTAATCCTGCCAGAGGGGCCGGCAGTCACCCCGCATCCAATAATAATGCAGAGCAAAGTTTATGCCTGAGAGAACCATAAAAAAGATAATAATGGTTTCCACCGCAAGACTCTGGAAGTGTCCGACACTGGCATTGTAGTTGGAAAAACCTCCGGTGGCCACCGACCCGAAGGTGTGGATAAAAGAATCAAACCAGGAAAGACCGGCCAGTTTGAGGGCCGCCACCTGGATCAGCGTAATAAAAACGTATACTTTATACAACTGCCGGGAGGTTTGAGCGATGCGGGGCAGTACCTTGCTTTTGGTCGGCCCGGGTACTTCGGCTTTAAACAATTGCATACCGGCAATGTTTAAAGAAGGAATCAGGGCCAGTGTCAAAACAATAATGCCCATACCGCCCAGCCAGTGGGTCAGACTGCGCCAGAATAAAATACTTTTTGGCAGAATTTCCACGTTAGGGATAACCGAAGCACCGGTAGTGGTGAAACCTGACATGGTTTCAAAAACCGCATCAATATAGCCGGGTACAGCTCCCGCCACCGCAAAGGGTATGGCGCCAAAAAGCGCCAGCAGCAGCCAGCTGAAGGTGGCAATGGCAAACCCTTCGCGATAACCCACGTTTTTATGTTTAACCGGCACCAGATACAAACCGCATCCCGCTAAGCCGGCGGCTGTTATGCCGACCAAAAAGGAAAATGTGCCGGCTTCTTGATAAAAAATACTTATAAAAAGACTAGGGACCATGGCTGCTGCTTCAAACAGCAAAACCAGTCCCAGAGTTTTTAATACCAGTTGGATATGCAAAACTATTTTCCTCCTGCATCAAACAGCTTCTCAATGGTGTTTAATGTATGCCCCAGGGCAAAAACAACAATCCGGTCTTCCGCCAGTATTTTTTCTGTTCCTTCCGGGATTATTGCCCGGTCTTCCCGCAAAATAGCTCCCACAATAACGTTTTTGGGCAAACCGCATTTAGCCAGGGGTTTACCCACTACACGGCTGGCCGCCGGGACAATTAATTCCACCACCTCGGCCTTGCCGTTTAACAACATAAACAGCGATAACAAGCGCCCCCCCTGGATAAAACGAACTATTTCGCTGGCGGTAATTAAACGGGGACTGACGGCGGCATCCACACCTAAACTCTCCACAATGGGCGCATAACTGGCCCGGCTGACTTTGGCCACCACCATTTTAGCGCCCATTTGCTTGGCCAGCAAAGAAATCAGCAGGTTTTCTTCATCCAGACCGGTCACCGCCACAAAACCGTCGGTTTCTTCAATACCTTCCCGCTTGAGCAGGTCAACGTCGGTCCCGTCCCCGTTTAAGATCAGGGCGTTAGGTAAACGCTCCGCCAGTTCCTGGCAGCGGGCATAGTTTTGCTCAATAACTTTTACCGACATGCCCAGCGAACAAAGTTTATCGGCCAGGTAATAAGCCAAACGGCCGCCCCCCAAAATGATTACGGTATGAATTCTTTTTTGACGGCGTTTTTTAACCTTTGATACCAGGGTATCGATACTGCTGGGCAAACCCAGGATGTATAGGGTGTCACCGGGTAGAATAAAATCCATGCCGCCGGGTACGATCATATCGCCCCGGCGGGAAATAGCTACAATCAAGCAGGAAGGGGGCATGTCTAAATCCTTAATCCGTTTGTTAACAAACAGCACCATGCCTTCATCTACTGTAATGTCAGCCATTTGCACCTTGCCCTGGCCAAAGGGCTCAGTATGCACCGGCAAAGCCATAGTTAGCATACGAACAATTTCCCTGGCGGCTGCCAGTTCCGGGTTAATAATCAAGTCCAGGCCCAAGTCTTCCCGGGAAAAGGATGAGTCCATGGCGTAGTGCGGGTCGCGCACCCGGACAATGGATTTTTTAATGCCCAGTTTTTTGCCCGTCATGCCTGCGATGATATTGACTTCATCACTGTCTGTGACAGCCAGCAGCAGTTCGCTGTCCACCACATGGGGATGCCGCAGTACCTGGGCGGTGGCGCCGTTGCCCCGTAAAATCATGACGTCCAGCTGCTCATCTACCCTGGCCAGCTTGCTTTCATCCTTGTCCACCACCAGAATGTCGTGGCCTTCTTCGCATAAACGTTTAGCTGTTTCAAAGCCCACTTTACCTGCTCCGATTATGGTTATTTTCATCAACGGCCACCCTCCGGCAGTTAAATAATAAAAGGTCTAATACTGTAATACTGTATTAATAAGCAAAAATCAAGGATAATTTTTACCGCCAAATGTCACAAAGTATTAATCCCTTGATAAAAATCAAGGGATTGCAGAGTGTCGACAAACATTAACTGTGGTTTATGATCCCCTTTGGCTCCGGTCTACGCACCGACAGCACTATGATTCGCTCCGTTCGCCCTTGGGGTCGCCTCAAACGGGCCATCCTGGCCCGGTTCGGCTGGCGCCCACGTCCTGTGGGCGCCACCCCAATGGCTCCTTTCGCTCATCAAGTGCTGTGACCGGTGCTTCGACAAGTCGCCGACAGGGGATCATAAAACCACCTCACTTTGTTTTACAACCTTTGCCTACACTCTGTAATCCCTTGATAAAAATCAAGGGATTGTAAAATTTATTCTTTGGTGGGCGTCATGCGGCGCACAATTTCGTCCAGCTGCTTGGTGAAGTCTGTTACCGGCCTGCCCTGGCGGATGCCTTCGGAAATGTTTCTTATGCGGGTTACCGTATCAGCATCGGTGGAGACACGCACATCGTTAATTTGCCGGTCTGCATTTTTCAGGCGCTGCCCAACCTCGGATTTTATGCGGTCGGTTTGGGCTGCTTCCATGTTTTTGTCGATATTAAGCCCCACCACAGCCATGTTGCCGGAAACCACCACATAGGCGCTTTTCACGCCTTCTACTTTGGCAGCTTCTTGAGCCAGCATCCGGGCTTGCTTATTTTCCCGGGCCACCGGGTTGCGGTTGGTGGCTTCCGGTTTGCGGGCGGCAGTGCAGCCGGCGGCTAACATGGCGGCCATAAGAAGGCAAAATATAACAATCCATTTTTTATTAACAGGCAAATCTTTCACCCCCTTCCTCAAATGTATTATTCCAAACAGCAGGGGGCTTATGTAAGTTAATATAAAAAGACTATATCAGGCGGTTTAAAACAGGTACGGGGCGGTTAAGATCCGGCGTTGGCCGGCGGACCAAACCGCCCCGCAGGGCATATGGATTAAATTTATCTAAAAATTAGTAAAATTTCTTTTGCTTCATGTACTCTTGAATATCCATCAGGGTTTCGCCAAAGCGCTGGAAGTGTACTATTTCTCTTTCCCGCAGCCAGCGCAAAACATTGGTTGCTTCCGGGTCGTCGGACAGGCGGATGAGGTTTTCGTAGACCGCCCGGGCCTTTGCTTCGGCAGCCAGGTTTTCCTGCAGATCGGCTGCCGGATCACCGGTGGCGGAAACATAAGCGGCGATCCAGGGTACCCCTGCAGCATTTTCCCACCACAGGGCTTTGCCGTGGTCAGCATAGTGCGAACCCCAGCCGGCAGCTTTAATTTGATCCACCGAGGCACCTTCCAAGAGTTTATGCACCAGAGTGGCTACAATTTCCATATGGGCCAGTTCTTCCGTACCAATATCGGTAAGAACGCCTTTGGCCTTGTTGGTGGGCATGCTGTAACGCATGTTTAAGTACCTGAGAGAAGCACCCAGCTCACCTTCCGGGCCGCCGTACTGCGTAATTATAAATGAGGCCAAACGGGGATTGGGGCCGCATACCCGAACCGGTATTTGCAATTTCTTTTCATATACCCACATACTCACAAATCCTTTCGCTTAGTATTTAATTTCCCAGGGCCAGGGCGAATTGATCCACTGCCAGTAATTACCCGCATTGGGTGAAAAACCAAAATTGCAGAGGGGACCGTAGGTTTGTTCGTAAGTGCGCTTGCACTGCATTAACTCCTGATGAATTTTATTAAACTGGGCCAGGGATTCCTGGCAATCCGGGTGAGTGTCCAGGAAGAGGTTAAGTTCCAGGGCAGCAAATTCCAGTTGCATAATTTGCATGAGCAGTTGATATTGGGCCATTGCCTGTGCTTCCACAGTATTCACCTCCGTTTGTTAACGAGGATAGGGTTGGTATAAAGAAGGGTACAGGGTGCCTGCTTCCAGGGCTTTTCTCAGATCAAACTGAGCATCCCCGCAGGGTTGGATGGGAATATAAACCTGTGCCAGTTGCCAGCCGGGATAAGGGCAATAGCCGGCTTGGCCGCCGGGCATAGCGGGGTAATTGGGCATCATGCCCGGCCCGGGATAAAGCATGCCGCTTTGGCCGGGGCTCATAGGTGCAGCCTGAACCACCGGCTGCTCGGACGGTTTTTCTTCTCTGAACAAAGCACATACCTCCATTCAATTGGGCAGTTACTTTTTGTTACCAAATTATGATTAGTGCAGGAAATGTGTGACAGCAGTGCCTGATTTAAGCAAAAAAAATCCTGCGGTTTACCGCAGGAAACAGACTGTAGACAAAGGCTGCAAAACAAAGTCGAGGTGGTTTTATGATCCCCTGCCGGCGACCGGAGCCAAAGGGGATCATAAACCACCGCTAATGTTTGTCGACACTCTGATTCCTGCGGGTTACCGCAGGAAAGTGTGCAGACCAACCGTTGTCTGTTGCGCAGTATGGGAGTTACTGCCTAAGCAAAGTTGCCGGCCAGCTGATCCATTTGCAAGGATATGTCTGTCAGCTGGGCGGCCAGTTCCTCCAGGGAGGCGGTTTGGCTTTCTGTTAAAGAAGCATGCTGCAGCACTGCGCCGGCAATTTGTTGAAAAATTTCCCTGATTTCAGCAATTATTTGGGCTGTATCTGATACCGATTTGGCGCTGGAGTTTGCCAGCTTGCGAATTTCGGTGGCCACTACGCCGAAGCCCCGGCCCTGTTCACCCGCCCGGGCTGCTTCGATGGCCGCATTTAAGCCCAGCAGGTTGCTGCGTGTGGAGATTTCTTCAATGGCCTCCAGGATGCGGTTAACTTGTTCTACCTTCAGGTTGGCCTGTTCTGCCGTTTGGGCCAGATCCTGGCTGCCTTTTACCAGGTGTTGGGCTGAGGCAGAAACTTCTTCAATGGCCGCTGTGGCTTCCTGCAGCCGGGCATGCACTTGCTGCACGGTTTGCCGGACAGCTTGGTTAGCCATTTCCCGGGCAATCCAGGCTTCCACCACCCGAATGCCAATGCGAGCCATGGGTTTGGTACGGTGCGGGTCGCCGGAGATGCCCAGGCCGGCTATCCGCCGGTTATTAAACACAATGGGAGCTGTATAGCCGGGCTTAACCCCGCTGAGGTGCCGGCAGTCTTCCTCGGTAATGAATGCCTCATCAATTTCGCCGGCCAGCAGTTTTCGGGCGCCTTCATGTACAGTGCCCAGCCTTTCCGGTTGGGTGGTGGCAATAATAACGCCGCCCTTGCCCATGATATGTACATTTTCACCGGTTTCCCCGGCCACCATAGATACCACCTGGGGACCGATGGTTTCTAAAATGGTGTAAATAGCATCAACTTCATTATCTGAATTGTAAGACAAAGTAAAATCACCCACTTTCTGTCTGTAAGATTTTTTTAATATTTTAACACAAATTTCGGCATTTTTGGACAGTTTTTAATACCGGGCAACGGCAAGGGCAAAAAAATGGGCAAACTAATTTAGCATTTAGTATGTATTAAAAGGAATAATATGGTAATATACTGACAAGCATTTTGCAGAGGAGGATGATTATGACCCGCTACCGGCAACCCCAATGGCAGGCCCAAATGAAACTGCAAATTGATTATAACAATATGATGGCGGATTATGTAGGGCCGCAAGAAGGTTTTACCCGGCAGGACATTGAGAGCCTGGCGGGGCAGCTGCAGGCAGCCCATCAACGTATGCTGGCCAAAAGAAGCGCCGGCGAAATGCAGTGGCGAGATTTGCCGTGGCAGCAAGAGGCAGAAGTGCGGCAAATAATCAAAACCGCCCGGGAGGTGCGCCGCCGTTGCGAAAACTTTGTTGTGTTGGGAATCGGGGGTTCCGCCCTGGGGCCGCTGGCGGTACAGACCGCTCTTAACCACCTGCATTATAACGAGCTGCCGCCGGACAAGCGTGGCGGGCCCAGGTTTTATGTGTTGGATAATATAGATCCGGAGCGGGTGGCCGCCCTGTTTGACATTATTGACCCGGCCCAAACTATTTTTAATGTAATCAGTAAATCCGGCAGTACTGCTGAAACCATGGCCCAGTTTATGATCGTATATCAAATGTTGCGTCAAAAACTGGGCAGCGGGTATGCTGCCCATATTATTGCCACCACAGACGCTGAGCGGGGTAACTTAATTAAAATTGCCCGGGCGGAGGGTTATGCCACCTTTATTATTCCGTCCGGCGTGGGGGGGCGGTATTCCGAGCTTTCCCCGGTGGGATTGCTGCCTGCGGCGGTATGTGGCATTGATATTGAAGAGTTGCTGGCGGGGGCCGCCTATATGGACCAACTTTGCCGGACGGCCGACGTGTTTGCTAACCCGGCTTATTTGCTGGCGGCGTTGCAGTTTTTAGCCATGCAGCGAGGCAAAAATATTTCTGTCATGATGCCTTATGCCGAAAGTTTAAAGTATTTTGCTGACTGGTATGCCCAATTATGGGCAGAAAGCCTGGGTAAGCGCTATAATTTGAGCGGCGAGGAGGTGTTTACGGGGCAGACGCCGGTCAAGGCCCTGGGTGCCACCGACCAGCATTCCCAGGTGCAGCTTTATACCGAAGGGCCCTTTGACAAGGTTGTTACATTTTTAAAGGCAGGCAGTTTCCGGGCGGAGGTAGATATACCCCGGGTGTTTAAACATGTTTCCGGCCTGGCTTTCTTGGGCGGCCATACCCTGGGGGAATTGCTCACCGCCGAGCAGCTGGCCACAGAATATGCCCTCATGAAGGCCGCACGCCTGAGCTTTACGATTACCTTGCCGGAAATTAACCCCTTCACAGTGGGCCAACTGATTCAACTGCTGGCAGTCAAAACTGCTTTTGCAGGGGAATTGTTGCACATTAACGCCTTTGACCAGCCCGGTGTGGAGGAAGGAAAAAACGCCACCTACGCCTTGCTGGGCCGGCCGGGCTACGAAGCCAAAAAAGAAGAACTGGCTGCCCGCCCGGCCAAAAATCCGGCTTATATTATTTAGGGCCGGTTCGCTGTGTATGCAAAAAAATGTTTTATATGCGCAAACTAATAATTAGCTGCAGCACAGGCAGTTACTAATAAACAGGAGGTAAATCCATGCAGCGGCTGCCCGAACAAGATATCTATATTTATCAAACCCCGGGGGAAGAAGTGCATAAGATTTTGGTGGGAGATATGGACGGTAAGCGCCTTAAGGCCCTGGCTAAAGTACTGACTGACAGCGGCCGCATAGTTTATAAAATTTTGGCTGAAGATGCCCGAAGAAATGTTGAAACGCTGGCAGCAGGAGAGGGGGGGCCGGAGGATTTTATGCAGGAAGTTAACCGCTTCGGCAAGCAATATTTAGAACCCCTTGGTGAGTCCTGGCGGGAAGTACAGCCCAAAATCATCGACCGGCTGCCTGCCCGCCGGCCTTGCCTGAAAACCCCCCTGGCATAATTTTTGCTGCGCTTCCGCAGATGTTGATTAAACCGCCCCATACAGGTTTTTGCACGCTGCCCGCAGTCAGTTGCTGCGGGTATTTGTGTGACACATGAACATGTTAAGCGATAAAATATTGTATAATACAGAAAAACAGCGGAGGTAGTGCCGTGATTCCACTTAAAGACAATATTCCTTCAAGGAGTTTTCCTTTGGTTACTTTGCTCCTTATCGGCCTTAATACCCTGGCCTGGCTGTACGAACTGTCCCTGGGCCCCTATATGGATGATTTGATTCTGTTTTTCGGTGTAACCCCGGCGCAGCTGTTCCACATGGGTTTGGGCAGCCAGCTGTTTGTTATGACAACCGCCATGTTTTTGCACGGCAGCTGGATGCACTTTTTGGGCAATATGCTATATTTGTGGATTTTTGGGGACAACGTGGAAGATCGTATGGGAAAGTTACGGTTCTTGCTGTTTTACCTGATAACCGGCTATCTTGCCACCCTGGCCCATGTTATTTCTGACCCGTCCTCCGCTTCGCCGTTAATCGGTGCCAGCGGAGCCATAGCCGGCGTGTTGGGAGGCTATTTTATTCTTTATCCTTACGCCAGGGTGCTTACATTAATCCCTATTTTTATTTTTATCCAAATCATCCGGATACCTGCTTTTTATTTCTTGGGCTTTTGGTTTCTGCTGCAAATTTTAAATCAAGCCTTTAGTTTGCCGGGTACCCAGTCGGTGGCTTTTTTGGCCCATATTGCCGGATTTGCCGCAGGAGCCCTGCTGGTAAAAAGGTTTCAAAAAACTTACCGCTATTAACCGGCCTCACTCGTTAGCACAAAAAAGAGAAATTTGTTGAAAACAGCAGGTCTTTTTGGCATAAATGGCGAATAATTTAATCCATATTTGTATCTATACTGCTTGCAATAAACAACAAGGAGATGTCACAGTGCAGATTAGAAAAGCAAAAATTTCAGATGTTGAACAAATACATCAATTGATCAGCCACTATGCTGCTCAGGGCCAGATGCTGGCCCGGGCCAGGACAACCCTTTATGAAGGGATTCGCGAGTTTTCTGTGGTGGAAACCGACGGCAAAGTGGTGGCCGCCGGTTCGCTGCATGTGTTGTGGCATGATCTGGCTGAAATCCGGGCTCTGGCGGTGGCGCCTGACTATACCGGCCGGGGCCTGGGCAGGGCGCTGGTGGAAACCTTTTTGCAAGAAGCCAGGGAGTTAGAATTGCCCCGGGTATTTGCCCTGACTTATAAACCGGCCTTTTTTGCCCGCTGTGGTTTCCGGCTGATCAATAAAGAAGAACTGCCGCACAAAGTGTGGAAGGAGTGTGTTAACTGCCCGCAGTTCCCTAACTGTGAGGAAAGTGCGGTAATTATAGATTTAAAATAAAGGGGGTAAGATACATGGAATTTATTAAAAACATCGGTGAAAAAGCCAAGGATATTGGCGAAAAAGCCAGGGAAATTACCAAACGTTCCGGTGAGCTGTTAGAAGTTACTAAAATGCGTTACGAAATCAACAAGTTAGAAAAAATAATGGTAAATAACATTGAAGCCCTGGGCGAGCTTTACTACCGCAAGTTTAAAGGGGAAGAGGAACTGGTGCCGGAAATTGAGCGGCTTTGCCAGTCCACCCTGGCTGTGGAGCAGGATATACAAAAGCTGCGGCAACAAATTGAGAAATTAATGCCCAAACCGGCTTTGTGTTCTCAATGCGGCAAAGAGCTGCCGGAAGAAGCCCGGTATTGTCCGTACTGCGGTACCAAGATAACCGAATAATCGGCACCGGTTTTTACCTGGTGCCGTATGCAGGAATATAGACAAAAATGCAGAAAACCATAACCTAGTGTTAGCCTGGTGTGGCTGCCTGCCCAACCTTGCCGACACTCTGAACATGAGGTGCTGCCTTAGGGAGTAGCCCGTTACTAAGGGGAGTTTAACATGAGACACAGTTTAGCCGTACTGGTATTAAACAAGCCAGGGGTTTTAGCCAGAATTTCCGGTTTGCTCAGCCGTCGCATGTTCAATATTGAGAGTATTGCCGCAGGGTATACCGAGGATCCCAATATTACGCGCATTACCCTGGTGGTGCAGGGGGATGAAAACATCCTTTATCAGGTGGTAAAACAGCTGAGCAAGCTGGTGGATGTTATTAAAATCCATGAGTTGGCCGCTGCGGATTCCATCAGCCGGGAGCTGGCGCTCATCAAAGTAAGGGCTAACGACCCCGGCCGGCGGGCGGATATTGTTAATATTGTAGATATTTTTCGAGCCAATGTGGTGGATGTCAACAGCGAAACCATGGTTATTGAACTGACCGGCACGGAAGAAAAAATTGACGCCCTCTGCGGTATGCTGCGGGAGCATGGCATAGTAGAAATGGTGCGTACGGGTAAAATCTGTTTGGATCGGGGGCCGGGTGCGGCCAAAGATGCACCGGATAATTACCTGACATAATTTTGCCCGTTCTGGGTATATATTTATCATATATCAAAATGTATTGAACAAGGAGGTCCGGTAGGTGTCTCAGGCTCAAGTTAAACGAATCATGATCAGCCTACCCGACAGTCTGCTGGCGGAAGTGGACAATATCGTCGAGGAAGAAAGACTAAATCGCAGCGAATTTATCCGGGAAGCCATGAAACTTTATATTGCTGAGCGTAAACGTCGCATCTTAAGAGAACAAATGAAAAAGGGCTATTTGGAAATGGCAAAATTAAATCTGGCTCTGGCCGTTGAGTATCAGCGGATTGAGAATTTCTCCCCGGGTTATGAGCTGGCCAAAGCGGAGGGATAAGGCTTCATGCAGGTTCGGCGCGGCGATGTATTTTATGCCGATCTTAGCCCGGTGGTCGGCTCAGAACAGGGAGGCATCAGACCGGTATTAATTCTGCAAAATGATATTGGCAACCAGTATAGTCCCACCACCATTATTGCGGCTATTACCTCCCAGATTGCCAAAGCAAAGCTCCCCACCCATGTGGAAATCCAAGCCAAGGCTACCGGGCTGGAAAAGGATTCGGTTATTCTTTTGGAACAATTAAGAACCATTGACAAGAGCAGGTTATTTGAAAAAGTTTCATCATTGAATGAAGAATTAATGAACAAAGTAAACCGGGCGGTAGAAATCAGCCTGGGATTGGTAGAAATTTAGGCGCATTTTGCATACACTCCCAAGAGGGGTGTATTTTTCTTAAGGAGTGCATGTCGATGAGGCCGGTAATCGGTATTACCAGTTCCTACGACCGGGAAAGCGGTCGCACGTTTTTGAGCAGGTATTATGTAGAGGCGGTGCAGGCTGCCGGTGGATTGCCTTTAGTGCTGCCCTGTATCCTGGCTGAGGAGCAGGCAGAAGAAATTGTGGCGGCGGTGGACGGCCTGCTGTTATCCGGCGGGGTAGATGTGGATCCCCTGTTGTTTGGTGAACAACCTCATCCCCTGATGGGGGATATTTGCCCGGACCGGGATCGTTTTGAACTGGCCCTTACCCGGCTGGCGCTGGCCCGGGACCTGCCTGTGCTGGCCATTTGCCGCGGTATCCAGCTGCTTAATGTGGCTGCCGGCGGTACCCTCTGGCAGGATATCAGTTTAGCTGTGCAGCAGCCATTAAAACATGACCAGCAGGCACCCCGCCGGTACGGTACCCATACCATTCAAATACAGGCGGGCAGCCGGTTGGCAGCTGCCTGGGGCGACAGTATGGTGGTTAACTCCTTTCATCATCAGGCGGTAAACCGGGTGGCCGAAGGCTTCCAGGTTACCGCCCGGTCTGCTGACGGAATTGTGGAAGGATTAGAAAGTAACAGGCACACCTATGTGGTGGGGGTACAGTGCCATCCCGAATGTATGTACCAGGATGCCCGTATCCTGGCTTTATTTAAAAGTTTTGTGCAGGCCGCGATGAATAAACGAACCGGTTAACTGACAGGAGGAAGACGATGTTTGCCATTATTAACGGAACAGTGTTTACCATGGCGGGGCCGCCCATCAGTCGCGGCACTGTTTTGGTGGAAGGCAGCAAAATTGTACAGGTAGGCCGGCAGCTGCCCCTGCCCGATGATATCGAAGTGTTTGATGCAACAGGCAAACTGGTGCTGCCCGGTTTAATTGATGCCCATACTCATGTGGGCATTATGGAAGAAATTTACCGCCTGGAAGGAGATGACACCAACGAAACCAGCAACCCGGTGACCCCCCACCTGCGGGCCATTGATGCGGTAAATCCGTATGACCTTGGTTTTCAAGATGCCCTGGCCGGCGGGGTTACCACGGTTGTCACCGGGCCCGGCAGTGCCAATGTGGTGGGCGGCGAAATGGTGGTTATGAAGACTCACGGTACGGTGGTGGATGACATGATCATCCGCTTTCCGGCCGGTCTTAAATGTGCCCTGGGCGAAAACCCCAAGCGGGTTTATGGCAGCGGTAAAAAAATGCCCGCCACCCGCATGGCCTCGGCGGCCCTGTTGAGAGAAACCCTGGTGGCGGCACAAAATTACCTGGTTAAACAGAAACGGGCAGCGGCGGAGGGAAATATACCGGAACGTGATTTGCAAATGGAAGCGGTGGTCAGGGTGCTTAAGAAAGAAGTTCCCCTGCGGGTGCATGCCCACCGGGCGGATGATATTATGACCGCTGTGCGTATAGCCCGGGAATTTGACCTGGACTTGGTGGTGGAACACTGCACCGAGGGACATCTGATTGCCCCCTGGCTGGCAGCGGCCGGAGTTAAGGCAGTGGTGGGGCCTGTTATCAGCAACCGGGCCAAAGTGGAATTAATGAACCGCAGCCTGGAAACCGCCCTGGCTTTATGTCAGGCCGGCGTCCCCTTTGCCCTGATGACCGACCACCCGGTGGTGCCGATACAATATCTCAGTCTTTCTGCAGCCTTGGCAGTCAAGGGAGGGCTGCCGGAGGAAACGGCCTTAAAGGCCATTACCGTTGATGCCGCCGGACTGCTGGGTATCCGGCAGCGGGTGGGGTCCCTGGAAGCGGGCAAAGATGCCGACATAATAGTTGCTGACCGCTCCCTGTTCGACCCCAACCACCGGATTGAGATGGTTTTTGTAAACGGTTGCCAGGTTATTGGAAAAAAGTGAAAATTTTCATAAAAAGTGTTTTTTGCTGAAAGGATTTAACAGACTTCCGTCGAATCTAATAAGTGCCTAAATGGTAAAATGTGTATGACTTGCCATTTTGTCACAATATGTCGAGAGGAGTAGAACTGTGAAAAAAACACTCGATGTATTAGTTGTGGATGACCAGGTGGGGGTACGTTATCTGCTGGAGATAATTGCCTTAGAAGCGGGCCACCGGGTTCAATCCGCACAAAACGGTTTAGAAGCCATTGAGAAGGTGCGGCTTCATAAGCCGGATTTAGTTTTTATGGACGTACGGATGCCTATTATGGGAGGCCTGGAAGCCCTGACGAAAATAACAAAAATGGCTCCCGGTACAGCGGTGGTGATTATGACAGCTTACGGGGCGGAGGAAACCGCTGCCGTTGCTTTGCAAAAGGGGGCTTACTTATGCATGAGCAAACCCTTTGACTTGGGGGAGGTAAAAAAACTGCTGCAGGATTTTGCCGGCCGCTTAAACTGTTATCAGCAATCCTGTGCCGAAAGCTTTGCCTGAAAAAATTATTTGCGGCGGGCATAAAATTTTAGCAGGTTTTTTTCGGGCTGCATAGAATACCTGGGTGTATGACAACTTTATATGAACAGGATAAACCAATGGGGGGGCCCGGTGAGGCGGGCTGAGATAAGCACCCGATGATGTGCTTGACCCTTTGAACCTGATCTGGTTAGTACCAGCGAAGGGAATGTGGGAAGCCGTTTATTAACCAAACCCATAATTCCTATGGGTTTTTTTATTTTCTATGGGAGGTTGAAAACCATGACACAACTGTTAGCGGCCAGGGCAGGCGAAATTACCCCGGCCATGCGCCGGGTGGCTGAAAAGGAAGGGGTAACGCCTGAGTTTGTACGGCAAGGGGTGGCGGCAGGAACCATTGTCATACCGGCCAACATTAATCACCAGAACCTGGATCCGGTGGGTTTTGGCCGGGGATTGAGAACAAAGGTCAATGCCAATATCGGAACCTCCACCGGCTTTCCGGATCCGGCCAGGGAGCTGGAAAAACTGCAGGTTGTTCAGTCAGCCGGCGCGGATGCGGTGATGGACCTGAGTACCGGCGGTGATATTGACCTGGGCCGCCGGCAAATTATCCGGGCCAGCCGCCTTCCGGTGGGAACGGTGCCGGTTTATCAGGCCTTTTTGGAGAACCGGGCGAAAAGGGGCAATATGTTAACCATGTCGGCGGCTGACCTGTTTGAGGTAATTGAAAGGCACTGTGCGGACGGGGCAGACTTTATTACCGTTCACTGCGGTATTACTTTAGAGGTACTCAAACGTCTGAAAAACCAGCCCCGCCTTACCGATATAGTCAGCCGGGGCGGCTCCTTCTTAACTGCCTGGATGCTGCACCACGGCCAGGAAAACCCGCTTTATGAACAGTATGACCGGTTGCTGGAAATTTGCCTTAAACACGATGTCACCTTGAGTTTGGGGGACGGCCTGCGGCCCGGTTGCCTGGCGGACGCAACCGACCGGCCGCAACTGCAGGAACTGATTATCCTGGGCGAGCTGACGGACAGGGCCCGGGCCGCCGGAGTGCAGGTGATGGTTGAGGGGCCGGGGCATGTGCCGCTGGACCAAATTGCCGCCAACGTCCAGGTGCAAAAAACCCTCTGCCAGGGGGCTCCCTTTTATGTGCTGGGGCCCCTGGTGACCGACATTGCCCCCGGTTACGACCATATTACCGCCGCAATCGGCGGGGCTGTAGCTGCGGCGGCAGGGGCAGATTTTCTTTGTTATGTGACACCGGCGGAACACCTGGGCTTACCAACCCTGGAGGATGTGCGGGAAGGCATTATGGCCTGCCGCCTGGCCGCCCATGCGGCTGATATCGCAAAGGGAGTGCCCGGCGCCCTGGAGTGGGACCGGCAGATGTCTGCTGCCCGCAAGGCCTTGGATTGGGACAAGCAGACAGCCCTGGCGCTGGATCCCCGGAAAGCAGCCCGTTTCCGGCAGGAGCGCAACCCGGACGGCCATGAAGCCTGCACTATGTGCGGTGATTATTGCGCTATGAAAATTGTCGGGCAGTATTTGGGTAAAGCGTCGGCGGGCTGCTAGAACAATAAAACCACCTAAACTTTCCCTGGTCTGCAGTGTGGCCCCTGTCTTTTAAAAGACAGGGGTCTTGCTATATAATAACCATAGTTTGGCAGGAAAGGAGCTATCTGCGTTGAATCTTTCACAGGTTGGCGAATTTGGTTTGATAAACCTGTTAAAAAAAGATCTACTTCCCGCTTCACCCGGTGTAATTGCCGGTATCGGGGATGATGCGGCGGTTTTGCAGTGTGCCGGCGACTGCTGGCAGTTGTTTACCACCGATATGCTGGTGGAAGGCATCCACTTCCGGTTGGACTGGTGTGATTATGCCGATGTAGGGTATAAAGCCCTGGCGGTCAATATCAGCGATATTGCTGCCATGGGGGGCAGGCCCACCCACGGCGTGGTATCGCTGGCCCTGCCTGAACATATCCAGGTGGCGGATGTGCTGGCCATTTACCGTGGGCTGCGGGAAATGGCCGGCCTTTATCAAGTCAACCTGGTGGGGGGAGATACGGTCAAATCCCCCGGCCCGCTGGTAATTAATATTGCCCTGCTGGGAGAAGTGCCGGCGGGCCGGGCGGTGTACCGTTCGGGAGCCGCACCGGGGGACCTGATTTATACTACCGGCCGGCTGGGTACTGCGGCCGCCGGCCTTTATGTGCTGTCCCATCAAGTGAACTGCTCACCGTCTTTAAAAGAACAGCTGATTAAAGCCCACCTGCGGCCGGTGCCCCGGGTGGCGGCGGGGGTTCTGCTGGCCGGCCTGGAAGGGGTATCAGCCCTGGACGATAACAGCGACGGGCTGGCGGCTGAATTAAGGGAAATTTGCTCAGCCAGCTCAACGGGCTGCTTAATTTGGCAAAAGGCGTTGCCGGTATTGCCGGCAGTTAGCCGGCTGGCCGGCCGGCTGGGCACTGATATCCTGGATTGGGTGATGAACGGCGGCGAAGACTACGAACTGTTGTTTACCCTGCGGCCAAAGCACCGCCGGGCGGTGGAGGAAGCGTTGCAGCGGGCGGCTGTTCCTTTTACGGCCATCGGTGTTATGCTGCCGGCCGGCGAGGGACTGTTGTTGGAAAGGCCCAACGGCGTCAGGGAGATGATCAACATGAGGGGATATAATCATTTTGCCGGCAGCCCCGCCGGCTAATGAAAAACTGCCGCTGCCGGCAATACTATAACAAGGGCGGGTGATTTTTTATGAGTGAAGCAATGGTTGTCAGCCGCTCCCCGGCTGAAACAAGGCAGCTGGGCCAAAAAATGGCGGGGCTTTTGCAAGCCGGGGATATCATATGCCTGAACGGTGACCTGGGGGCAGGGAAAACCGCCTTTTCCCAGGGCGTGGCCGAGGGTTTGGGGGTCAAGGGGCCGGTTACCAGCCCCACCTTTACCTTAATTAACGAATATGAAGGGCGGCTGCCCCTTTATCATTTTGATGTATACCGGTTAGGCGGGCCGGCCGACCTGGAGGACCTGGGTTATGAGGAGTATTTTTACGGTCAGGGTGTCTGTTTGATTGAATGGGCCCGGCGGGTTGCCGATCTTTTACCCGGGCAGCGCCTGGATATTTGTTTGACGAGAGAAGAAGGTGTTGAGGCAGTGCGCCGGATTTACTTCCGGCCAAAGGGCGAACGCTATCAGCAGTTGCTGGAGGAGTTGATGAAGCTTGTACGTTTTGGGGATTGAAGCAGCCACTCCGGTGGCCGGGGTGGCGGTGGCGGCGGATGGCTGCATCCTGGCGGAGCGGCTGGTAAATAATCGCCGCACCCATTCGGTAAACCTGCTGCCCATGATTAAAGCAGTTATTGAAGAAGCGGGCATAAGCGCCGGGCAGATCGGGGCTGTGGCAGTATCATCCGGGCCGGGCTCCTTTACCGGATTAAGAATCGGTTTGACCACCGCCAAAACCTTGGCCTGGCTCTGGCAGGTGCCGCTGGTGGGAGTATCCACCCTGGAGGCACTGGCCCTGCCGCTGGCATCCCAGGCGCAAATTATCTGTCCTATCCTGAATGCCCGTAAAAATGAAGTTTATGCCGCTGTTTTCAGAGGCAATGCCGGCCAACCGGAGCTGCTGGCCGGCCCCCTGGCCCTGGGTATTGAAGAATTGGTGCAGCTTTTACAACAATGGGAAGGGCCGGTAACCTTTCTGGGTGACGCCGTACCGGAATACCGGCAGCAACTGGAGACTTGTCTGGGCCGGCGTGCCGTGATGGCACCCCGCTGTGCCATGCTGCCCAGAGGAGGCGCGCTGGCAGAATTGGGTTGGCGCAAAATGATGAGCGGCGGCGGCGTGCCGCCCCTGCAGCTGGCACCGGAATATATCAGGTTGTCCGAGGCGGAGGTTAAGCTGGCGGCCAAGGGCGGGAAGTAGGTGGCTGCTATGGATTACCGGCTGGTGCCAATGCAGGTGGAGCATTTGCCGGGGGTGTTGGAGATAGAAAGAGCCTCCTTTGCTACCCCCTGGTCAAGTCAGGCCTTCACATACGAATTAACCCAAAACAATTTTGCCTATTACCTGGTGGCCCTGCACCAGGACCGGGTGGTGGGCTATGGCGGCATGTGGCTGGTGCTGGATGAAGCACACATTACCAACATTGCCGTGCATCCCCAACACAGAGGGCACCGGGTGGGGGAAGGACTGCTTATGGAGCTGATGCGCCAAGCAGTGCTGCGGGGAGCTGCCCGCATGACCCTGGAGGTGCGGCCTTCCAATCAGGCGGCCCGGCAGCTTTATAAAAAGCTGGGCTTCCAGGAAAAAGGCCGGCGTAAAAAATATTACTCGGATACCAACGAGGACGCCATTATTATGTGGCTGGATCTTTCAATTCAAGTCGGGGACAGTTCTTAACTCCGTCCCCCCAATGGAGGATTTTTTCATGAGTGTAATAATTCTGGGCATAGAAACTTCTTGTGATGAAACATCAGCGGCAGTGCTGGCGGACGGGGTGGAGTTGCGATCCAATGTAATTGCTTCGCAAGTGGACATACATAAAAAATTCGGCGGCGTAGTGCCGGAAGTTGCTTCCCGTAAGCATTTGGAGAACCTTCACCCGGTTATCCTGGAAGCACTGGCCCAGGCCGGGGTGACCCCCGGGGAGCTCAGTGCGGTGGCGGTTACTTACGGGCCCGGCCTGGTGGGAGCGCTGTTGGTGGGGGTGGCAGCAGCTAAAGCCATGGCTTATGCGTTGGATATCCCCTTAATTGGCGTTAACCACCTGGAAGGGCATATTGCCGCTAATTTTTTAGTCCGGCCGGATTTGGAGTTTCCCTTGCTTTGCCTGGTGGTATCGGGAGGCCATTCAGACCTGGTGTACCTGCCCCACCGGGGTGACTACCGGCTGTTGGGCCGTACCAGGGATGATGCCGCCGGCGAAGCCTTTGACAAGGTGGCGCGGGCCTTGGGGTTGGACTATCCCGGGGGGCCGCTGATTGATCAACTGGCCCAACAGGGTGACCCCCGGGCGGTGCAGTTTCCCCTGGCCTTTTTGGAGGAAGGCAGCCTGGATTTTAGTTTCAGCGGGCTAAAATCTGCTGTATTGAACTATCTCAACCGGGCGGCCATGCTCAACCAGGAGATTAACCGGGCGGATTTAGCCGCCGGCTTCCAGCGGGCCGTGGTGGAAGTGCTGGTGGAAAAAACCATGCTGGCAGCGCAAAAAACCGGGGTCAAGACCATTATGCTGGCGGGCGGTGTAGCAGCTAACCGGGGACTGCGGGAGCTGCTGCAGGCAAGGGCAGCGGCGGCAGGCTGCCGGGTAGTGCTGCCGCCGCTGCATTTGTGTACCGATAACGCAGCCATGATTGCCTGTGCCGGCTATTACAAATACCTGCGGGGTGATTTTGCCCCGTTGACCTTAAATGCGGTGCCTTCACTGACTTTGGGACAGGATAAATATTAAGACAACTTAACCTAAATCATCCAGACCGTAGACAAAAGTTGTAAAACAAAGGGAGGTGGTTTTATGATTCCCTGTCGGTGCGCAGACCGGAGCCAAAGGGGATCATAAACCGGCGATAATGTTCGTCGACCCTCTGATCAGCTTGTTTTACCGACTTATCCACTGTTCTGTGGAAGAAACCCTGTGGACAATGTGGATAAGTCTGTTAATAACTTGTATAACAAGACATTTCCTTGTGAATAGCCACTGCCGGCCACCGAACAAATTGTAGCAGGTTGTTTAAATAAGGTGTTTAAATATTGACAGCCGGCAGCAGGATGCGGCAGTCTAATTGTAAAAAAATATTGACTGCTGCCGGTAACTGTGGTAAGTTATTTTTAAAGTATAGGGCAATTCGATGATGGAGAAAAGTAGGTCAAAGCAGGCCTTGCCAGGGAGAAGAAACCGCGACTGGAAGTTTCTTCAAGGACGGTTGACTGAAGTTCCCTCCGGAGTTGCTGTGCTGAAAGGTCAGTAGGTGCAGCCGGAGTTCCCGCCGTTAAAAGGGAAAGGTATCGGAAATATCCCGTACCGGCAGAGTGGCATTACGCAATTAGGGTGGTACCACGGAAATACCTCCGTCCCTTGGTGGATGGAGTTTTTTATTTGCCGCCGGCTTTCCTGTACCTGTGAGGTGGGCCTGCATGGCCAACCAGGGTGGTACCGCGGAGTAATGCTCCGTCCCTGTCGGGGACGGAGTTTTTAGTTTTTTAAGGGGGTGAAATGGCTTCGGGAAGCGGGTTGGTTTTTTTGACCAAACTAAAAATAAATAAATTAATATGGAGGTGGACAATGTGTCTGCTTACTGGGATGTTTATCATGAAACAATGTCTCGCGATCAACTGGCTGAGATTCAAATAAAAAGACTAAAACTGCTGGTGGAAAGGGTATATACGGCGGTACCTTTTTACCGGCAAGCCTTTCAGGCGAAGGGCATCACACCCGGCGACATTAAAAGCCTGGAGGACTTAAAACATTTACCGTTCACCACGAAAAAAGACCTGCGGGATACTTATCCCTTTGGTTTATTTGCGGTACCCCGCAGTGAGATTGTGCGCATGCACGCTTCTTCCGGCACCACCGGCAAACCCATTGTGGTTGGTTACACGAAAAAAGACCTGGATACCTGGGCGGACCTGGTGGCCAGGTGCCTGACCATGGCCGGCGGCACCAGAGAGGATGTGGTGCAAAATGCTTATGGGTACGGCTTGTTTACCGGCGGTCTGGGTATTCATTACGGTGCGGAACGGCTGGGTGCTGCCATTGTGCCTATTTCCGGCGGCAATACCGCCCGCCAGCTGATGCTGATGCAGGATTTCGGCACCACCATATTAGCCTGTACCCCTTCCTATGCCATGTACCTGGCGGATGAATTACATGCACAGGGTATTGACCCCGGCAGCCTGCGGTTAAAGGCAGGAATTTTTGGCGCGGAACCTTGGTCCAACAACATGCGGGCACAACTGGAAGACAAACTGGGCATTACCGCCCATGACATATACGGCTTAAGCGAAGTGCTGGGGCCCGGTGTGGCAATGGAGTGCCCCTGCAAAAACGGCCTTCATATTTTTGAAGATCACTTTATTCCGGAAATCATTGATCCGGAAACTGAACAACCCCTCCCCTACGGGCAGAAGGGTGAGCTGGTATTCACCACGCTAACCAAAGAAGGATTCCCGGTCATCCGTTACCGGACCAGGGATATTTCCGCCCTTTACCCGGAAAAATGCGCCTGCGGCCGCACCCACCTGCGGATGGAAAGAATAACCGGCCGCACCGATGACATGTTGATTATCCGGGGTGTCAACGTTTTTCCGTCACAAATCGAAAGCGTACTGCTGGAGTTTGGCGAAACAGAACCCCATTACCTGTTGGTGGTTGACCGCAAGGCAGCCATGGATGACCTGGAAATTCAAGTGGAATTATCTGACAAAATGTTTTCAGATAAGGTGGCCGGTTTGGAAGTTTTGGAAAGAAGATTGCGGGAACGCATCTTAAGTGTCTTGGGGATTTCTGCTAAAATTAAATTAGTGGAACCCAAATCGCTGCCGAGAAGTGAAGGAAAAGCGAAAAGGGTGATTGATAAGCGGGAATTATAACGTGAAACAAAGGAGGTTGTATTAGTGCGAGTACAGCAAATATCCATTTTTTTGGAAAACAAGAAAGGCCGCCTGGCCAAAGTGACCGAAGTGCTGGGAGAAAACGATATTAATATTCGTGCCCTGTCAATTGCCGACACCACCGACTTCGGCATTCTCCGCTTGATAGTCAACAAACCCCAGCAGGCCTACCAGATTTTAAAGGAGGCGGGATTTACCGTCAGCACCACCGATGTTATTGCGGTGGAAGTAACCGACCAGCCCGGCGGTTTAAGCAGTATCCTGCGTCACCTGGATAAGGTGGGCATCAATATTGAATATCTCTATGCCTTTGTTACTCAAACTACCACCGCCGCTTTAATTGTCTTCCGGGTGGAACAAGTGGACGAAGCCATCAAAGTGCTGCAACAGAACGGGGTTCGTATTGTGCCGGGGGACGAAGTTTACCGGATGTAATAAAAACCCCCTGTGGGGAGGTTCAGACTGTAGACAAAGGTTGTAAAACAAAGCGAGATGGTTTTATGATCCCCTGCCGGTGCGTAGACCGGAGCCAAAGGGGATCATAAACTACCGGTAATGTTTGTCGACACCCTGAACCTCCCTGTGGGGGAAGTTTTCTTAAGAGGAAACGAGATGGATAAAAATACCCTTAGAAAACAAATGCTGGCTGCCCGCAGCAGCCTGACGGAACAGGCCAGACAAGACAAAAGCAGGCGCATCACAGAACAATTGCTGGCCCTGCCGTGTTATCAAACAGCCCGAACCGTTATGGCATATTTAGATTACCGCAGCGAAGTGGCCACCGAACTGCTCATTACCCACGCCCTGCAAGCCGGCAAACGACTGGCCGTACCGGTAGTAAACCGGCAGGATAAAACCATGCTGCCCTCGCTGCTGGAAAACTTTCCACAGGATCTTGTACCGGGGCCTTACGGCATCCGGCAACCGGCCCCCGGCAGCATCCGGCCGGTGCCGGTACAGGAGCTGGACCTGGTGCTTGTGCCAGGGGTTGCCTTTGATGCCCGGGGCAACCGCCTGGGTTACGGTGGCGGTTACTATGACCGTTTTTTGCCGCGCTTAAGGCCGGATGCCAGAGCAGTGGGGCTGGCTTACCAGCTTCAGTTAAGCGGCTGCTTATCATCCTGCCTGGGCCCCCATGATCAGCCGGTACACATGGTAATTACTGAAAAGGGAGTGCTTGTTTGCCGGCCTGAGCCGCCGGCCGGCTGATAACAGCCGCTTAGGGTTGTGGCGCAACCGGCTGTTTAATCCGGTTGATTTTGCGGCTCAGGTATTCATCTAACCGCTCCACATACTGACGGGGTTCTTTGGCATTATACTGGTTGACCAGGCTGTGGGTCAAAGGATTTACCCACTTAGAACCAGCCCCCACGCCCAAACCAATAACGGTTTGCCTCTCCTCTATCATCTGAATGTTATAAATACAGGCATGACCCGGCAGGGTATAACCTATATTTTCTAAATTACCCACCATTTGTTTCTGGCGGTACATATAGTAGGGCTGCAAACCCATGCCTTGTGCTGCCCGGGCGGCTTCTTCCCACATGGCGGCGGCCTGGGCGGCATCTGTAAGAGAAAACTCAGCCAGCCGCTGTTTCAGGTGAGAGGCTCTTTTCAAGGCCAGGGCATGTACTGTCAGATTTTCCGGTTTAAGCTGCCGCAGGTGACGCATGGTGTGTGCCACATCCTGCACCGTTTCCCCCGGCAGGCCGATAATAATGTCCATATTGACGGTGTTAAATTTGTAATGGCGGGCTTCCTCCGTAGCCCGGTAAATGTCTTCAACCGTATGGGAACGCCCTATGGCGTCCAAGGTGTGCTGTTGCATGCTTTGGGGATTGATGCTGAGTCTGGTAACCCCCTGTTGGGCCAGCACTGCTAAAACTTCCCGGGTCAGGGTATCCGGACGGCCCCCTTCCACCGTTATTTCCACCGTTTCGTCTGTGCGTAAATACCGGTTGACAGACGCCAACAGGCTGCTCAATTGATCCACCCCCAGACTGGTGGGGGTACCGCCGCCCAGATAAACGGTTTGCACGTGCAACCCCCGGGCCTGCAGGGCTTCTCCCACCTCCCGGATTTCTTTCAGCAGGGCATTTAAAAAGGGTTCCACCAGGGTGCGGTGCTGCTTGATGGAATAAGAAGGAAAAGAACAGTACAGGCAGCGGGTAGGACAAAAAGGGATACCGATATAAACGCTAACCAGCCGGGCGGCCGACGTGCCGGACAATAAATAAGGGCGTTGTGTTTTGGCAATGGCGGTAATTAAAGCGGCTTTTTCTTGTGCCAGGGCATACTTTTCTGCCAGGTAACGCTCAATATCCGTGGCCGGCCACCCCAGGTCAAACAACCGGTGCACTACCTTGGTGGGCCGGATACCGGTCATAATGCCCCAGGGAGAGGGCCGGCGGCCGCTGTAGGAAACCAGCAGGCGATAAACCGCCAGGCGGGCCAGTCTTTTTAATTCGTTTTGCTTCTCGCCGGGCAGCCACGGCTGGCCGGTTTCCCGGTGAGCCACGGCCATACCGGAGGAAAAAAGTTGTGCTTCGGCCCAGAGGTTACCGTCCTGGTCATTTAAGATGAGTTGAATGGTCAAATCTCCTTCAGCGGCGGTGGAAAACCGGGCGCCGGGATAAAACAACCAGATAATATCCTGAACAGTGCCCAGGTAGCTGTAAGCTGTGTCAGATAAACCAATAATCAACGTTTAACGCCCCTTTGTTTATTTTTATTACCGTTATGCAAAAAAATACATAACAGTCACTGGAACAGGCAGGATATTTAGACAATGTAATGTAATAATAACACAAAAAAGATGTTTCAGCTTGTCAATAAAAACTGTAAGGTGGCACCAATGGCACCCCGGTAACGGCTTCTCCCGCGCCTGAGGTGGGACGGGAGATAAAAAGCCACCGGCCCGGTTTTGCGACATCCTGAAAGAAATCTTGGAGGGGAGAAGTCTATGGCTGAGCAAAAGGAAAAAATCATTAAGCTGCTGCAGGAAAAGGCCTCAGAAGGTAAGATTTCTTGTACGATGGCCCGGCAAATTGCCGCTGCATTGCAAGTTCACCCCAGAGTGGTGGGGGATCTTTGTAATGAATTGAAGATTAAGATTAAGGCCTGTGAACTGGGCTGCTTTTGAGCGGAGGGGTTGTTTTGGAGTTATTCAATGTACTGACAGTACAGCAGGCCCGTACAACATTAGCGGATCATTTGACTGTGCGAACCAAGGAAACCGTTGTGCCGCTGCTGGACAGCTTGAACCGCATCTTGGCCCGGGATATCACGGCCCGGGACGATGTGCCCGGATTTGACCGCTCCACCATGGATGGTTATGCCGTAAGGGCGTGTGACACTTTTGGTGCCAGCGAATCACTGCCGGCCTACCTGGATGTGGGTGGCGAAGTGCTGATGGGTCAGGCTGCCGACGGCACCCTGCAACCCGGACAAGCCTGGCTGATTCCCACCGGCGGCATGTTGCCGGCGGGTGCCGATGCGGTGGTGATGGTGGAATACACTGAGGAGTTGGACCAGCGCACCATTGGCGTAACCAAGCCGGTGGCGCCGGGCGATCATGTGGTGCGGCGGGGTGAAGATGTGGCGGCGGGGAGTCTGGTGCTGACGGCAGGCCATCGTTTGCGGCCCCAGGATTTGGGCTTGCTGGCGGCGGTGGGGGTAACCCGGGTACCTGTCAGGGAGCCGCTGCGGGTGGGCATATTGTCCACCGGCAATGAATTAATTCCCCCTACCCAGCCTACCACACCCGGCAAGGTGAGGGATATCAATTCATACACCCTTTACGGCCAGGTGGCTGAAGCCGGCGGCCTACCCACCCTGTATGGCATTATTGAAGATGATTTTCAATCTCTTTACCAGGCTGTAGCAAGGGCGCTGGCGGCAAATGATCTGGTGCTGATTTCCGGCGGCAGCTCTGTGGGCACCCGGGATGCCACAGCAAAAGTTATTGCCGCCCTGGGCAACCCGGGGGTGCTGTTTCATGGAATAGCCATTAAACCCGGCAAACCTACCATCGGGGCGGTGGTGGAAGGTAAACCGCTGTTTGGCCTGCCCGGACACCCGGTTTCTGCCATGGTGGTATTCGACCTGCTGGTGCGGCCGCTGGTTGAATCTGCCGGTTTGCTGCGGCCGCGCCAGAAGTTTCCCCTGCGGGCCGCGATCACCCGCAATATTCATTCGGCCACCGGCCGGGACGATTTTCTGCGGGTAACCCTGCGCCGCCAGGCCGATGGCAGCCTGCTGGCTGATCCGGTTATGGGCAAATCCGGGCTGATCAGCACAATGGTTAAGGCGGACGGCGTAGCTCATCTGCCCCTGACCAAAGAAGGAGTAGAGGCTGGCGAACTGGTTGATGTGTGGCTGTTTTAGGGCAAGAAAATAATATTTAAAACAGGAGACATGATCATGAGAAATAAACGAGATGTTTACCTGGATGACCGCCCCTGGGAAGCGGCTCTGGCGGGCCTGCTGGAACACCTGGAAGCCATTGGTTACCTGGTGCCCGGGGTGCCGGAAGAAGTGCCGGCAGAGGACGCTCTGGGCCGGGTTACGGCAGAACCGGTCTTTGCCCGCCACTCTTCCCCCCATTACAATGCTTCCGCCATGGACGGCATTGCGGTGGATTCTTCTCTTACCTTTGGTGCTTCGGAAGCATCACCCAAGCAAATTCGGTTGGGCCCGAGGGCCCAGGTGGTGGATACCGGCGATCCCATGCCGCCCGGCTGTGATGCGGTGATAATGATTGAGGATGTTCATTTTGTGGAAGACGACTTGTTTGAAATAACCTCAGCGGCAGCACCCTGGCAGCATGTGCGGGCCATCGGGGAGGATGTGGTAGCCACCGAAATGATTTTGCCGGCCAATCACCGGATCCGCCCGATGGATATTGGCGGCATGCTGGCGGGCGGGGTTACCGGCGTGAAAGTTTATCCCCGGCCCCGGGTGGCCCTGTTGCCCACCGGTACCGAACTGGTTCAGCCGGGTACAGATTTAAAACCGGGCGATATTGTGGAGTACAACACCCGGGTATTGGGTGCCATGGTGCGCAGCTGGGGGGGCGAGCCCCTGCGCTGGCCCATTACCGAAGATAATTGGGACAGCCTGCAGAATTCCCTCCTGCATGCGGTTGAACAGGCAGATATAGTGGTGATTAATGCCGGTTCTTCCGCCGGGCGGGAGGATTATACGGCCCAGTTGATCAGGGAGTTAGGCACCGTGCTAACCCATGGGGCGGCCATTAAGCCGGGCAAGCCGGTTATTCTCGGGGAAGTGAAGGGCAAGCCGGTCATCGGGGTGCCCGGGTACCCGGTATCTGCCTACCTGGTGATGGAGCTGTTTGTGCAGCCTCTGGTGTATAAAAAACTGGGCTTAGTGCCGCCGGCACCCGCCACAACCGAAGCCATAATCTCCCGCAAAATGCCTTCGCCCATGGGCGTGGAGGAATTTGTCCGGGTTAAACTGGGACAAGTGGGAGAAAAAATAATTGCAACCCCTATTTCCCGGGGGGCCGGGGTAATTATGTCACTGGTCAGGGCAGACGGTATGTTGCGGATACCCCGCCTGTCGGAAGGTTACCGGGCCGGCGAAACCGTAACCGTTGAGCTAATGCGGCCGCTGGCGGAAGTGCGTCAAACCACCGTGGTTATCGGCAGCCACGATATGGCTCTGGATGTGTTGGCCAATCACCTGCGGCGCAAGTTCCCGGACGCCGGCCTGGCCAGTGCCAACGTGGGCAGCCTGGGCGGCCTGGCGGCCATCAAACGGGGCGAATGCCATTGTGCCGGTACCCACTTGCTGGATGAAGATACCGGGGAATATAACATTAGCTATGTGCAGCGGTTGTTAGGCGACCGCCCGGTGATCCTGCTCAACCTGGTTTACCGGCAGCAGGGCTTGCTGGTAGCTAAAGGAAATCCTTTAAATATCAAAGGGTTGGCAGATTTGGCCCGGGAGGGTATTCGCTTTATTAACCGCCAGCGGGGAGCCGGTACCCGCATTTTGCTGGATTACCGTCTTAAACAGCTGGGTATTCAGCCGGACAGCATTTACGGCTATAACCGGGAGGAGTATACCCACATGGCGGTAGCAGCAGCGGTGGCCAGCGGCTCGGCGGACGCCGGGCTGGGTATTTTGGCGGCCGCCAATGCCCTGGGGCTGGACTTTGTGCCGGTGGTGGAAGAGCGCTACGACCTCTGCATTCCCGGCGAGTACTGGGACACCCCGTATATCAAACGCCTGCTGGAAGTACTGGCCACACCGGAATTTAAGCGTCAGGTGACCGCCCTGGGCGGTTATGATTTGCGAAACTGCGGTGAAATTATGTATCGCCAGGGGATTTAGCGGATGAGTAAACGAACGGATGGCGAAAAAAAAAGCCGTCCCCTGGCAGAGCTGTTCCAGCCGGGATGTAAAGTTTGGCTGGAGAGCGGCGGCACCAATTTTGGGGATGGCCTTTATTACCTGTTAATGAATGTTAAAGAATATGGTTCCATTTCCCAGGCAGCCCGCAGCATGGGTATGTCCTACCGGGCTGCCTGGGGTAAAATTAAAACTGCTGAGAAAAACTGGGGCATTAAACTGGTAGAAACCCAGGTGGGGGGAGATGCCGGCGGCGGGGCCACCCTAACGACGGACGGCAACCGGCTGCTGGCATGCTACGGTGTTTTCCGCAGCAGGTTAGAACAGGCGCTGGCGGAAATTTTCCAGGACAGCTTCAGAGCAACTTGATGACTCGGTGCCCGGCACTTGAGTCAGGTCTGACAAAGTAAAGTCAAGGTGGTTTGGTGATCCCCTGCCGGCCACTTATCGCAGCACCGGTCATAGCGAATCATCGTGCTGTCGGTGCGTAGACCGGGGCTAAAGGGGATCAAAAAACCACAGTTAATGTTTGTCGATACTCTGCTCAGGTAACCGGTACCTGAGTTTAACCCAGGATTCTGGCAGGATAAGTATACACATTCATACGCTCGCTTTTAGCAAATCCAACCACTGTGATGCCCAGCTTTTCTGCCATGGCCAGGCCCAGGTCGGTGGGGGCGGAGCGGGATACGATGACAGGCAGGCCCATCTTGCCTGCTTTAATAACAATTTCCGCAGAAACCCGGCCGCTGAAAACCAATATTTTATCATGCAGGGGGATGCGGTTTAAAAAAGCCCGGCCAAAGATTTTATCTACCGCATTGTGACGCCCTACGTCTTCATAAAACAAAATTACTTCGGTGGGGGCGCACAGGGCAGCGTTGTGCACGCCGCCGGTTTCTTTAAACAGCACGGACATTTGCTCCAACCGGTCGGATAAATCCCATACCTGTCCGGGGGTTACCAGCAGGACGCCGGTTACTTTATTCATGCTTTTGGCATCATTGACAAAATAAAACACCGGACGGCCCCGGCCGCAGCAGGAAGTGATATTTCTTTTGAGAAATTTGGACTCGGCATCGCAGCCGGGGGCCTGGACGGTGATCAGGCCCTTTTCCTCATCAACGGTAATGCTTTCAAGCTCTTCCGGTGACTGCAGCAAACCTTCTGAGCATAAAAAGCCGACGGCCAATTCTTCTAAAGCCTGGGGGGAGCAAACCATTGTGACAAATTCTTTGCCGTTAAGAAACAGAGTAACGGGTACTTCCCGGGCCACCACATCTTCTGTAACAAAAGCTTTATCGCCCTTAATGCGAACGATCTTTTGAGTTGCTTTGTTAATTTGCCAAACCATCTTTCAACCCCCTGTCAAACGCCCTGAACTTTACTATATTGTAACCCAGCCAATCTGTCATGTGAAGATTTGATCAAGTCAAGAGGTGAAAAAGATGTATAAAATCGGAATTATAACCATGAGTGACAAAGGTTCCCAGGGATTGCGGGAAGACACCAGCGGGGCTGTTATCCGGGAAATGGCAGCATCTCTTGGTACGGTGGAGCAATACCGCCTGGTGCCGGATGACCCGCAAATCATTCAAGATACACTAATTGAATTTGCCGACGTCCACCGGTTAGACCTGGTTCTTACCACCGGCGGTACCGGCCTGGGGCCGAGGGATCATACTCCCGAAGCCACCCTGGCGGTAATTGACCGCCAGGTGCCGGGCATTGCCGAAGCTATCCGGGCGGCCAGCCTGGCGAAAACCCCTAAGGCCATGTTATCCCGGGCGGTAAGCGGCATCAGGGGAAGCACCTTAATTATCAACTTGCCTGGCAGCGTAAAAGGTGTCAGAGAATGCCTGGCGGTGGTGTTGCCGGTGCTGCCCCATGGCCTGGAAATACTCAGCGGCAGAGGCGGCGAGTGCGGTCAGCCCTAATATAAGTTTGTTGCCGACAGCCCGAAGATTTGTTTAGTTTGCCGGCGGAGCCGTATCTACGGGACTTTCCGGCCTAATTTGTCTGGGCCCACGACCGAAATTTTTAGGAAAATTTAATTTTTGTTGCATAAAAAATCCAGCAAAATGGCAACAATAATGATTGGGTGGCAGACAATTTAACAAACCCTGTAAATGTAATGTAGAAGGAGAAATTAAAAGATAAATACCCTTAATTTGGATTTTGGCACAGTTAAACCGTTATATTCTGTTGCCCGGGTGTTTGCTTTTAATTTTCTTGTTCTGTATTATATTTACTGGGTGTTAGCACTCAATATTAATGAGTGCTAACAAACCAGCCACGTATATTAAAAAACCTTAATATATTTAAAAGGAGGGTTTTTTGTGATTAAACCATTAGGCGACAGGGTAGTTGTTAAGGCGCTGCCCCAGGAAGAAAAGACCAAGAGTGGCATTGTTCTGCCGGATACTGCCAAGGAGAAGCCCCAACAGGGTGAAGTTATCGCTGTAGGTCCCGGCCGTCTGCTGGAAAACGGTCAGCGTGCCGCGATCGACCTGAAAGTTGGCGACAAGGTGTTTTTCTCCAAGTATGCCGGAAATGAAGTTAAGATTGATGAAGAAGAATATTTAATTCTGCGCGAAATGGATATTCTTGCCGTCATTGAATAAATTAACACCTAAAATTTTTATCCGTTATTAGTTCTGATATCAAAGGAGGTCGTGAACCTTGGCTAAAGAAATTATTTTCCGCGAGGATGCTCGCAAAGCGTTGGAGAGAGGCGTTAACGCACTGGCCGAAGCTGTTAAAGTAACCCTTGGCCCCAAGGGACGCAACGTAGTTATCGACAAAAAATTCGGTGCACCTACCATTACCAATGACGGTGTAACCATTGCCCGGGAAATTGAGTTGGCTGACCATTTTGAAAACATGGGCGCCCAACTGGTAAAAGAAGTTGCCACTAAAACCAACGATGTGGCCGGCGACGGTACCACCACAGCCACCGTACTGGCCCAGGCTTTAGTACGGGAGGGCCTGAAAAACGTTGCTGCCGGTGCTAACCCCATGATTATTAAACGGGGTATTGAAAAGGCCGTAGAAAAGGCTGTAGAAGAAATTAAAGCTATGGCTAAACCCATTGAAAGCAAAGAAGCCATTGCTCAAGTGGCTACCATTTCTGCCAACGATGAGTCCATCGGCAACCTGATTGCCGAAGCCATGGAAAAAGTAGGTAAAGACGGCGTTATCACTGTTGAAGAATCCCAGGGTATCGGCACCACTCTGGAAGTGGTAGAAGGTATGAACTTTGACCGGGGCTATATCTCCCCCTATATGATCACCGATACCGATAAAATGGAAGCTGCGCTGTCTGATCCCTATATTATCATTACTGACAAAAAGGTTTCCTCTGTTCAGGAAATCCTGCCTCTGCTGGAGAAAATTGTACAAACCGGCAACAAGCCTGTGCTGCTGATCTGCGAAGACCTGGAAGGCGAAGCACTGGCTACCCTGGTGCTGAACAAACTGCGTGGCACCCTGAATGTAGTTGCTGTTAAAGCCCCCGGCTTTGGCGATCGCCGCAAGGCTATGCTGGAAGATATCGCTATCCTGACCGGCGGTACTGTAATCACCGAAGAAGTGGGCCTCAAGCTGGACAAAGCTACCCTGGATATGCTGGGTACCGCTCGTCAGGTTCGTGTTAAGAAAGAAGAAACCATTATTGTTGGCGGCGCCGGCGATCAGGCTAAAATCGAATCCCGCATCGCTCAAATTAAGAAACAAATTGAAGAAACCACTTCCGATTTTGACCGTGAAAAACTGCAAGAGCGTCTGGCTAAACTGGCCGGCGGCGTAGCTGTTATCCAGGTTGGCGCAGCCACTGAGGTAGAAATGAAAGAGAAGAAGTTGCGCATTGACGATGCTCTCAACGCAACCCGGGCTGCAGTGGAAGAAGGTATTGTACCCGGCGGCGGTACCGCTTATGTAGACATCATTGACAGCCTGGATGCCGTGCAAGCCGAGGGCGACGCCAAGACCGGCGTGGATATTGTGAAGCGTGCCCTGGAAGAACCTCTCCGTCAAATTGCCAACAACGCCGGCCTGGAAGGTTCCGTGGTAGTTGAAAAAGTAAGGGCTGCTGCTAAAGGCGTCGGCTTCAACGCTATGACCGAGCAGTATGTAGATATGATTGCTGCCGGCATTGTAGACCCGGCTAAAGTAACCCGGTCTGCTCTGCAAAACGCTGCTTCTATCGCTGCCATGATCCTGACCACCGAAACCCTGGTATCCGAGAAGCCCGAAAAAGAAGCTCCCGCCAATCCCATGGGCGGCATGGGCGGCATGATGTAAGGCAGGATTTGTATAGGAGCGTATTGTAACCATATTGGGCATGAATATGACCACATTGGCCTCATAAAGGCTATGTGGTCATTATTTTTTTATCTGATGCAAAATGAAATAAAGTAATAAAAAGGATTTATTGTAAAATAAAAGAATAAAACAATATAAAAACAAAAAATTTACAATATTTAACAATTTGATTTTAACTGATGCAATTTTTTAATAAGGGGAGATACAATGTTCCCAGGACATGAGGTATTTAATGAATTGGCTTTTTTAGAAAAACTTGATTTAACATTTGACAGATATAAGCATAAATTTGATGAATATGACAAGGCAAATTCTTATTTATTTTCTAGATTTGCATTGTTTAATGAACCGGTTTATCAATTAATATTACATTCAACCGGTGTTTCCCTTATGTTGATAGCATCAGTTGTGGTTCCTCTTATTATGTTAAAAAAAGATATAAAAGATATAAAGGAAGCTTCAAGAAATGTAACTGAATATCTAAAGACAGGTGATAAAGTTAAACTGGACGGCTGCTTAGGAGAATTTTTAGGAATATCAGAACAAAAATTAAAAATCAGATTTAAAGATACTGTTATCTACATCCCGTTTGAAAGGGCTTGGAGGTTAAATAAATATGAAGGTAAAGCTAAAAGGGTGAATAAATATATACATCGCCCAAATCCCAAGGTTGCCAAAGCTAAAGATTATCTATGTGAGTTATTGAATTTGGATGAAACAGAATTACCTCCTGTAGTTAAGTCAAAAACTCTTATTGTTTGTGACAAACATGCTGTCTGTAATAACCTAACTAATATTTGTTTTGGTAATATTCCTTTTACCAATATTTTGCCGGCCGGTTATTATAATAAAAAGGATGAATTCGAAAGAATAGGTTCTGATCCTTTACAAAGAATGCCTGTGGTTTGTTTTACAGCGAGTATGGGAAATGCCATAGAAATGATTCAAAATGACCCTGATATTAAATCGGTTGTTATTTATAAAACTCAAAAATTGAAAGGTCATTTTACTTCACTCAGGGAATTACAGAAAAGATTAAATAATATCATTGTACTAGGAGATATAAGTGATATTGATTTTGATGATATAGGATATTTTTTATCCCTTAATTTTCGGATTCATTCATGGACACCGGAGGAACTTGGAAAATTAACACTTGCAGAGCCGTCTCCCAGTAATAATCATTTTACCAGGAGTCGTAGGGTATTGAAAGCTTTGGTAAATCAAAAATGCCATATTGTTAATACACAAGCATTAGAAGAAAACATTATTGAGGATATTAAACATCGTTTGGAAAAAATCAGGAAATCACATTTTGAAAGTGATTTTAAAGTACCCTTTATCAGTAAGAGTTATTCTCTATTAACATATTTAAGGACAATGCCTTTATTACTGAGCGAAGAACAATATGCTTTTTGTCAAACCACAGTTAATCAATTGGAAGAATTAAAGACAGAAATGTTTATGGCGGTGAATAAGCTAACCTTTAATGATTTTGGGTTTGTTATAGAAGGATTAAAGAGTCTTATAAATTTTTACACAAAATATCATTCGAAGCACAGAACCTTTACTGATTTGGTTAAAACATTAAATTATAATGATTGTATTGTTGTCAATAAGGATAACCAAAAAGAAATTTTAAGAAGATGGTTAAAAGCAAACTGCTTCAACTGTCGACCTCAAATAATATCTTTAAACGAATTTAAAACTACTAAAAGCTTTTTTAATAAGGCTATTTTTTCCGGTTGGTTTGGAGAGAAGCATACGAGAATTTTTCTTAATCCGTCATCTAATGAGCAGTATCTAATACTCTATCCGTTCGAGGAAAAATGGTTTAGAGCAAGCCAAGAAAGATTAAACAATAAATTAAAAAAAGTCTCCTGCAATTTAACAGGACAAAATGTAAAACACGAACTACAAGCGGAAGAAGATGACATGGATACATATATTGGCAACGCTTTGAATTCTTTGGGATATATAAGCAATACCGCTTCTAAATTACAAGTCGGTGAGGTAAACCCGACTACTGAAGCATATTTTGTTGAATTTGAAGAAGAATATGTAGCGTTTTTAACGGATGGATATAATTGTAGGTGTCTAAGTGAAGAAGAGGAAAATGTCATTAAGAAAAAAGTAAAAGAGCTAAATACCAATGACAACCTTATTTTTATTAAAGACTCAAGCGAAGATATTTTTGAAAAATTAGTTAAGACTGTTGAAGAATCAAATCCCCATATTAAAGAATTGGTTTTATTATCAGGATTATGGAGAACCGCATTACAAGAATTTAAAGCAAAAACCCGGTATAGTTACGAAAATATTCAAAAACTTCTTAAAAAACACGGTGTATCCAGGGTAACTGCAACAATTAAATCATGGATTAATGATGAAAGTTGTATCGGCCCCGAAGATGATGCAATCAGGGCAATTACATTGATGACCGGTCATCAGGAGTTATTGGTTAAAACGGAAGAAGTAATAACTGCATGTAAAAAAATCAGGGCTTTACATGTACAGCTTGGAAGATATTTAGCCAGGTCGGTGATATCTTCATTAATGGCAAATTCAATCAATCAGGAAGATGATATGTTACAAAAAATTACAGATGACCTTACCAAATATGTCCAAACGGTAACGGTAAAGAGGATTTCCAAAGAAAAGTTTATTGTCCCGGTCGGCAGAACTAACAGGCTGCTAGACAAATAACCGTGGCTGAGGTGACGATTTGTGGTAAGAATGATTCCTCCCTATACACATGCAAATATTAAAAGTGTAGCCGAAAAAAAAATATTTCAATTAATTAAAAACGAAGCCGGTCTTGACGGTTGGGTTTGTCTTCATTCCCTGGGAATAGCCAGGCATATGTTTAAAGCTGAAGGAGAAATTGATTTTATTTTACTCGGTTCGGGAGGTCTGTTTTGCCTTGAGGTCAAAGGGGGTCGAGTTAAACGTGATGCCGGGTTTTGGTTTTTTACCGACAGGTATGGCTTCATAACGAAAAAAAAAGAAAGCCCTTTCAAACAGGTAGCATCGGCTTTATATTCATTAAGGGAAAACATAAACCGGGAATTTGGCAACTCTTTTAACGATTGTTTATTCGGATACGGTGTTTTGTTTCCGGACATTGAATTTAGTGTTGAATCACCTGAATGGGATAATCAAATTGTATATGATATTTCTGACAGATTAAAACCGTTTGGGAAATATCTTAAAAGGTTGATTGGTTATTGGAATGATAAACTGCCCGGTAAAAGAAAGTTTACAAACTCCGAGATAGATTATTTAGCGGGTTATCTAAGAAAGGATTTTGAACTGATCATACCGTTGAATGAAAAGCTGGAGGGTTTAGAGAAACAAATAATCCAGCTTACCGAGGAGCAATATAAAGCGTTAGACAGAATGGAGAATAACAAAAGAGTATTTTTCAGAGGGACCGCCGGTACCGGTAAAACGCTTTTGGCCTTGGAAAAAGTACGGAGAACCGCACTTAACAATAAAAGGGTTTTACTGCTTTGCTATAACAAAATATTAGGCGGAAAATTACGTTATAAAACAAACCGAATGGAAAACCATCACCTCATAACGGCAAATTCTGTCCATAAATATTTTTATAACATAATATTATCAACAAGTTTACAGGATCAGTTTTTACAAGTCCACGATCAATTTAACGGGGATACGCTTTACAAAAAAATATATCCTCAATTTTTTATCCGGGCATTAAATGAAATTCAGGAGACTTATGATTGTTTGGTTATTGATGAAGGACAGGATCTGTTATGTTCTGAGTATTTCCAGGCCCTGGACTACATTTTAAAAGACGGACTGGAAAAAGGGGAATGGGCGATTTTTTATGATTCAAATAATCAAGGAGAATTGTATAAAAACTTTGATCGAACATTGGTAAAACAGCTTACGGAGTTTGGAGCGGCAGATTATCGGTTGGACATTAATTGTCGAAATACTAAACAAATAGCTGTCCAAACTTCGGTGGTTTCGGGATTTAACGTAGAAAACACCCGGACAGAGGGCGGGGAAAAGGTTCAATATTATTGGTTCATCGATGAAAGGGATCAAATAAATATCCTCGTGGATATAATTAAAAAACTTCTTTCCGAAGGTGTAAAGCCCGGTGCTATCACGCTGCTATATCCAGAGAAGGGGTTTGAAGATATGATTATTGACTTGAAAACCTTTTATGATTTTGAGAAAGTTACGCATGAAAATGCCGGGGAATTACCCGAGAACAAAATAACATACAGTACGGCTCAAGGGTTTAAAGGAATGGAAAACAAGGTAATAATTTATTGCGGTGTTAAAGATATAGACGGAGACAAAGCCAATACCGTTAATTATGTAGCAATGAGCCGTGCCGGACAACTGTTAATTCTTCTGCTAAACAGTAACCTTAAACAAAGATACCTTGAAAAGAATATTGAGTATTTAACAAAGGGGAGAGGATAAATGACGGATGAATATAAGAAACTGAGACATGATCTATTAAACGCTGTGATTATGGAAATGATGGGACCCGGGTCAGAAGGTAAAAACATGCCCAAAGAACGTGAGATTATTACTGAAAGTCCGTTACAGAGATACTCTGTTGGGATATTGTACCCTCAGAAACAGAAGGTCAATTTCGACGATGAACATAATGACACCGGTCATAATGAAGCTGCGGTTTCTGATGAAAACGAGTATTTGGATATTTCTGTAAATACAGCTAACCAATATTATCCGTCTTCCCTAGGAATGAGCTTTTATGTAAACGGTATAAATCCTGAGTTAAAAGTAACTGTAAAAGCGGCCGGTTATAGAAGAGTTTCTTTAGATGACTGTGAAGTTCCAGTTGAACCTTTGCCGGAAGGGATACAGCTATCGTCAGTTTTTCAACGGTGTATTACTTACGAAGAAAATAAAATCAAACCAAAAGTTAAAATAGAAAAAGAGGACAGGGATTCTCTCCTGAGGCTTTATGACCATGAGGGATATAAAGCGGCTGTATATCAAGTATACAACTTAATTCATAACGGTTGGGTCAGGGTTCCCCTGTCTGAGGAAAAATGTACGATAGTTGTTCCCACTGACAGTGGTAAATCAATTTCACGGTGGTCGGAAAAAGTTGGTGAAAAACTGAGTATAGTATGCATTCGGCGTCCAAGCCCTGATTACAACCATACCCTGTTTACAATATCTTTAATTAACGAATACATTGCGAAAAAAGAGAAAAATGCGGAAAAGGCATATTTTCAGGTGGGTTTTTCCGTTGAACCGGTTGACGTAAATACTGAGTTTTTGGATTACCGTTCTTACAATAAATTTTCAGATGACCCCGAAGAAAAATCTTTATCCTTACTTTACAGAAATAAAAAGACCTTTGCGGTCGGTCATGGTTGTGCGGTAAATTGGCAAAAAGAGAACGATAAAGCTGTAAGAATCTATACGGAAATCATACCTTATACTGAAGTGCCGCAAGTTAAATTTGATGTCAGTGAATTAAATCATGTAAAAGATATCTTGGTTATGAAGAATCTTAGTGATATTTCTGACCTTTCCAAAAACCAAATAATCGAAAAGTTAAGGCTTTTTGCCGGTGCCTATACCGAGTGGGTAAAAGGCTTAAATAAAATAAAAAATACTCTGCCGGAGGAATATAGAGCTATCGCCGAGGATCATATAAAACTTTGTGAAGAATCCGGGTTAAGAATTTTTAAAGGAATAAAAGTTTTGGAAGAGAATGATAAAGTATATAAAGCATTTCAGTTGGCCAATCGTGCCATGTTGATGCAAAGAGCACATACCATATTACAAGAGGAGACCAGATATCCGGACGACAAACCTGTAAAATGGCCGAATTATCAAAAAATACCTGATCAAGAAGCATCTTGGCGTCCGTTTCAATTGGCTTTTATACTTCTTAATATTGCAGGGATTGATAACCCCGGGGATTACGACCGGGAACTGGTGGATTTAATCTGGTTTCCGACCGGTGGCGGAAAAACGGAAGCTTACTTAGGGATATCGGCCTTTACTATATTCTTAAGGCGACTTAAAAATCCTGTCATAGGAAACGGTACTGCAATTATCATGCGCTATACCTTACGGTTGCTGACAGCTCAGCAATTTCAAAGAGCCGGCACTTTAATTTGTGCATGTGAATTAATCAGAAAAGAGAATCCTAATGAATTAGGAGAAGGACGCATTTCCATCGGTTTATGGATCGGGAGTGCTTCAACACCCAATACGCTGGAGGATGCATTTTATCAACTGGACAAACTTGCAATAGGAACGGATGAAAAAAATCCGTTTCAGGTACTTAGTTGTCCATGGTGTGGAACAAAAATGATTAAAGAAAAGGGCAGAGGAGAATGGGGATATATAAGAAAGGACCGCCCCAAAAGGTTTGCCCTGAGATGTACGGAGAAAACCTGTGCTTTCAGGGATGAATTACCCATATCTGTTGTTGATGATGATATTTACAGGGATTCTCCTACGTTATTGTTTGCTACTGTGGATAAATTTGCCATGATGCCTTGGAAAAAAGAGATCTCTAATATCTTTGCATTAAATTCAGGAAATAATAACTTATCTCCTGAACTGATTATACAGGACGAATTGCATTTAATCTCCGGACCGTTAGGAACAATAGTAGGTTTATATGAGACGGCTTTGGATGCACTCTGTTCTCAGAAGGGAATAAGACCTAAAATTATTGCTTCTACGGCTACAATCAGGAGGGCCGGTGATCAGGTTAAGGCGTTGTACAACAGGGATGTCAGGCAGTTTCCGCCGCCCGGTCTGGATGCGGAAGATTCATTTTTTGCCAGACAGGCTTCCTTGGAGGAGAAACCCGGTCGACTATATGCGGGTATTTTAGCTGCCGGAAAAACCCAGACGACTACCCAGGTAAGATTAATGTCAGCCCAATTACAGTATTTAGAGGAATTGGATTATTCCGACGAAGTAAAGGATAAATATTGGACTTTGGTAGGATATTTTAATACCATAAGGGAATTGGGGAAATGTTCCACATTGGTTGAGGATGATATAAAAGATCAGGTTCGTAGAATTGCCATGCGAAGAAAAACCAAACGCAGGTTGTTTTACAAAGCGGATGAGTTGACAAGCAGGAAAAGTGCTGAAGAAATACCTGAAATACTTGAGCGGCTTAAAGTAAAATATCCTGATAAAAAATCTGTTAACGTATTACTGGCAACGAATATGATTTCCGTAGGTGTTGATATTGACAGACTGGGCATGATGACGGTAATCAGTCAACCGAAAACCACATCTGAATATATTCAGGCCACAAGCAGGGTGGGCAGAAAGTATCCGGGCTTGATATTTACGATTTATGACGGTGCCAGACCCAGAGACAGATCCCATTATGAAAGATTTACTTCATATCATGAGGCATTCTATCAGTTTGTTGAACCGACAAGTGTAACGCCTTTTTCAGGTCCGGCCAGAGACAGGGCTTTGCATGCGGTTCTTGTTACCTTGGTACGACATCTGATCGGATTAAATAAAGATAACCAAGCCGGAGAATTTACACCGGACATACCCGACTTAAACAAGGTGACGGATTATATTCTTGCCAGGGTGGAGAGTGTAATGGCCGAAGAAAAGTCCGACACGGAGTCAGATTTAATAAAAAAGATAGAATTCTGGGCTGAAATCGC
Organism: Desulforamulus hydrothermalis Lam5 = DSM 18033; assembly: GCF_000315365.1. NCBI lineage: Bacteria > Bacillati > Bacillota > Clostridia > Eubacteriales > Peptococcaceae > Desulforamulus > Desulforamulus hydrothermalis. The sequence continues at coordinate 199,444 of NZ_CAOS01000008.1, read as the reverse complement.
CCGTGCAGAAAGCAATTTGACCTATGGGTCACAGAAGGAACCACATTTGCTATACCAGGCAGGTAAGAGGGGTAAGCATTGGCCCACCTTACAATCAATGAGAAATGTTGATGCGGTTTGTAACGTTTTCATAAAAGATTTATCGGAGGGGAAAAAGTGAGTAAGGACAGTTATAACCCGAGGATGAGGTATGAGGTTCTGAGGCGTTCTCAATTTATTGGTCCCTTCGGAGTGGGAAGTATCGTTGATTTGCCGGAGGAGTCATTAATGCCGGCCGGAACTGAATTTTGGCATGTCAATGCAGGGCCCAAAATTTATGACCAACGATTGCAAGCTCGGTTAGGTGTAAAATATTTCAAAATGCCTCCTTCCGGTCAGGAATATAAAGACGGGATACCCTTTGTCAGATTTCCGAAATGGCTTTTTTGTCCTAATTGTCGTTTATTGAGGCATATTGATGATTGGACCGTGAGATACACGGAAAAGTATAAAAAGGAATTCAAAATACCCAGGTGTGATATTTGCCATGCTAAATTGGTACCCAGCAGATTTATTGTTGTATGTGAGAAGGGGCATGTTGACGATTTTCCTTGGGTAGAATGGGCACATCGTAAGGGAGGATGTTTCTCAAAACATCACTTAAAGATCGAAACATTCGGAAGCGCTTCAGGGTTATCCGGTATTAAAATCAGCTGTACAAAGTGCGGTAATTTTTACACAATGGATGAGGCATTTAAAGAGGGGATTCATACACAATGTAGCGGATATAAACCTTGGGTTGATGAGAAGGAGGTATGTGATTCCAGGCCGAAAACCGTTCAACGTGGTGCCTCAAATGTTTACTTTCCTCTGATAATCAACTCAATAGTTATACCTCCCTATTCCGACAACCTGATTTCGGACATTTGCGGAACCAGTGAGTGGGATGTCTTGTCATCCCAGGACGGAGGGTTGGAAGAGGAATCATTTAAGGAGGTTCTTTATAAGAGGATTGCTAAACTGATAAACCGTGATTTTAATGAGGTAAAAAAGACTGCTGAAAAGTTACTTAATGACGATCCTCTAACAGTGGTTGAGTCTGTTGAGATCAATTACCGATACGATGAATATAAGGCTTTTCAGGGATTCATTGACGAAGGAAGTCCGGAATCAAAAAATTTTAAAATTCAGATCAGGGACGGAAAAGACTATAAAATCCCGGGAATCGAAAAGGTTGTCCAGGTTCACAGGTTAAGAGAGGTTAGGGCATTGTATGCTTTCAGCAGGCTTACGCCGCTGGATCGCAATGACGCCCACCCGGCAGAAGAAGATGACGAAAAAACTGGCTATGCGGTTTACTTAAAGAATTTTAAGAAAAAAATTGACTGGTTACCGGCGGTGGAAGTTTACGGTGAGGGAATATTTATTATGTTTAATACCGATGAACTGTCCCGCTGGGCACAGATGCCTCAAATTGAAGAAAGAGTTAAAATATTAAACGACAGATATTATCATATGGCGACGGAATTAAAGCGTCCACCGCGAAAAATTACGGCAACATTTGTCTTTTTGCATACTTTTGCTCATTTATTAATCAGACAATTAAGCTTTGAATGCGGGTACGGCAGTGCTTCTTTACGTGAAAGAATTTATTGTAATGAGACAGATGATCAGCCGTTAATGGCCGGTATATTAGTTTATACGGCCAGCGGTGATTCGGAGGGAACAATGGGGGGACTGGTCAGACAAGGCAAACCGGAATTTCTCGGTTCTGTCATTAAAAAGGCGGTCAACGCTGCTTCATGGTGTTCATCAGACCCACTGTGTTTTGAAAGTACAGGACAAGGGTTGGGGTCTTTAAATCTTGCGGCCTGTCATGCCTGTGCATTGTTGCCTGAAACATGTTGCGAAGAGTTTAACCGGTTACTGGACAGAGCATTGGTGGTTGGACTTCCTGATCAACCGGAAATGGGATTTCTGTCAAAACTTAATAACTTGTTTATTTGAGATTGCTATAAGAAGAAATCACGCTGTATAAATATTTAAGGTGGTCTTTATGGATACGAAGAGCAAAGAAGAAAGAAGTAAAAACATGGCCGCCGTAAAAAACAAAAATACCGATTTGGAAATTAGATTACGTAAGGCTTTATGGCAACAAGGATTAAGATATAGATTGTCAAATAAATTACCGGGACGGCCGGACATTATCTTTCCGGGTAAAAAAATTGCAGTGTTTTGTGACGGTTGTTTTTGGCACGGGTGTCCTAAATGCGGACAAATACCTGAGCAAAACAGGGTTTTCTGGGTTACCAAAATAAAAAAGAATCGTTTGAACGATATGAAGGTTACGCAAAAGTTGGAACAGTTGGGATGGAAGGTTAAACGTTACTGGGGTTGTGAAATTAAAAAGGAATTGGAACGTGTGGTAAATGATATCAAGCAAACAATTAACGGAGGGGATTAGCACCCTGCTCCGTTAATTATTTCCAGCACCTGTTGCTTCAAGGCATGACCTATGGCTTCTGCTAACAGAGGAGGTACAGCATTTCCGATTTGACGGGCAACATTTAATATACCACCATAAAAGTGCCAACCTTCATTACCCGGATTTAACGGGAAGGATTGCAGAGCTGCCATTTCAATTGTACTTAATCCACGATTTAATTCGGGGTGGATATATTTACCTTTTGCAGGATAAATTGCTCCGGTACGGATGGTAACGGAAGGCTCATTATATTGAAGACGGCTAAAGTTATCTCTTCCTTGGAACTTTCCTTTTTTCCAACAATTAAATTTCAAATCATCGGGCAAGTCAGCCCAACACATTTTGGTTTTTGGCTTAATATAACTGATCATTTCAACTATTTTGGGAGAAAGTTGAGCATAAAAATTATCTTTTCTGTTATAATGCTCCTTTGTCAGTCTGCTGAAAACTTCTCCAACGGTAACCCATTTTTTTAATTTTTGGTATGGAAACGGTACTCCTTTTAAAGCACAAAGAGTATTAAAATATTTTAAACTGCTTTCAGGATTTTCGGCATGAGTAGGAAACGGAAACCCCGGTTTTTTACCGTCTCTCCTTCCGATAATAAATACTCGGTATCTCTTTTGCGGAACCCCGTAGTCAGCGGCACAGATCAAAGCAATGGAAATTCCGTATCCGGATTTACCGAATTCCTGTTCCATAAATTCAATTACTTTTTTATGATTTTGAACCATCCCTCGTACATTTTCAAAGATAAAAGTAACGGGCTGTATTTCTTTAACCATTTGGATGAAATATTTATATAATTTACCGTTAGAAACACTGTCCCCTTCATTTTTACCCAGACTGCTGAACGGTTGGCATGGGGCCCCCCCTGCCAGTAAAGCTGCCTCGCCTATTTTAAGACCGGCGGTTTTCAAAATCTCTTTTGAGTTTGTTTTAGTAATATCGCCATTTCCTACCAAACGCCATTCTTTTCGATTAATTTTAATGGTCTCAATACAATATTTATTGTTTTCAACATAGGCTCTTGTTGAAAATCCCGCTCGTTCCAGTCCAAGGTCTAATCCCCCCGCACCGGTAAAAAGGCTAATCATTGGTAGATCGTAGGGCAAGTTAGGAAAATCAAAGACACCCGGGTGGTAATAAGGAGTATTTGTTCTAATATCCTCTATAATCAGTGAATTTTTGTAATAATTCTGTTTACATATTGCCACCTAAATGAACCCCCTGAATGTATAAATAAAGAGAAGTTCTTGATTAATAAACAAAATCCTTTATTGCATGTATTTGAAGAATAAAAGTTGACCACCCTGTCAATCAAACCTGCTATGCCAAGTTGACGAGACAACAGTAAAGACAGGGAGAAAAGGATAATTAAGGCTGCTTGAAGTATATCAAAGATTTTCCCCCTTAAGTAAGTTTAAATAGTAGGCCCGGTTTTTATAGCTTCAGTCATGAGGGTGATTTTTCAAAGTTGTCAAGTAAAGTTTTTGGTTAGCCAGGTAAAAAATCCTCACCTGAATAACTAATTGTTAAAACAATCACCGGACGAGGTGTGAATTTTACCTGAATCGCTTCCGCTCGGCCTTGCTAGGTAACGTTAGCTGCCGGTGTAGGCTATATAGGCGATGGTGGCATGATGGGGTAAGGACCTCGCAGATACTGGAGAAAAAGCTGGCAGAGGGATTATTATAGATTTTGACCACATTGTACATTAAAATGACCACATTAGCTTTAGGGCTAATGTGGTCATTTTTTACTTAAACCAAACGCCCCAGCACCACCTTATCGATATCCAGCTCGCTTCTTGCGCTGGGGGCTTTGGTAAATTGCACCCTGGCAGACACTGTATCAGGGGGGGCAGGTTCTGTAATGGCTGTGTAAACCAGCCATTTATCCCGCAGGTTATCATTGGGAGGTATAATGAGACTGGCTCCCAAACCGATCTCCCTGCCGTTCTGATCCAGCCAAAGTATGTTAATGATTACCTGACTGGTTAAGGCCTGTGAGCCTACGCCTCGAAATCTAAAACCGGTGTTAAATAAAAAGCAATGGCCCGCCGCATTGGCCAGGGGAACGTCCTGATAAAGCACACCGCCGACCGTATCCACAGCAGCTGTATAATTCCCCTCATAAACATCAGATAAACTAACGACCGAGGTGTTGACGTTTTGCCACCCGTTCAAGCCATCTTCGAAACTGGGATTTATGATTAAGTTTTGAGTAGCGGCCCGGGCAAAAATTACATGATCCAGTCTCAAGGTAAAACCTTGTTCTACGTCCGCGGTAAACAAAATGCGCGCTTTTACAGCACCTGCAGGAGCCGGCTTTGTTAGATCCAGGTAGGTCAAATAGCCAAACTGGTTTTTCAAGGTGTTGTTAGGAATGTTAATTTCCAGTCCCGGCGTGCCAAGGATATTGTTTGCTGCATCCAGCCAGAGGACCTGAGCGGTCAGTGCGGCGGTAGGCCCCTGGGAGAACGGAGTAGTAAGGGCTGCAAAACTAAGTAAAAAGGAAGCATTGGACGGTTGACCTGTTAAAGGCACATCCTGGTAAACTGTACCGTTCACGTTGGTTGCGGTATTCACAAGACCTTCTAAGGGGTCGGTAAAGTCAAGGCTAAAGCCGGTGGTATGCCACCCGTTTAATCCCGACTCGAAGCCAGGGTTCACCAATAAATTGCTGCTTTTTACCGGGGCCAGGATAACCTGATCAATTACAATGAAAGAATTCTCTGTACCTTCTGTTTTACTAAAGAGCAGTCTGGCAAAGGCAGTGCCTATAGGAGGGCGGTCAGTAATGTCAAAGTAAGTAATACCTAGCGCGGAACCGGGTAAAAACACTCTAAGTCCATTGGCCATAGCGTTACGGTTTTCGTCCAGCCATAACACTTCCACGGTTAGGTTATTGGCCACAGCGTTGTTAGTAGAAATATTAGCACTAAAAAACAAGGGACAATTTGCCGGACCAGACAATGAAACGTCTTGAAACAAATGCGCTACACCTTCTTGCATAATGGCCTGTTGTGTGCCTTCGAAGGGAGAGGCATCGGAAACCGATACGTTATCACTGGTCTGCCACCTTGTTAGACCTGCTTCAAATCCAGGATTTTGCAGCAAATTAAAACATCTGGAACAAACCTCCGGCCTGTGCGATGGGACGGGAGTGCTGATACAGTTCTGTATACTTAAAACCTCAACCGTTGCGCAAGGGGGGCAGCGTTTATCCATATTTATCACCCTTATTGTGAATATTTTTCCATCATATAATATTCACTGATAAAGGCATTGTTACACTTGTTAACCACTTAACGGACTTAGTATCCAACTCATACGAAAAGCCGGCTGCAAGCCGGCTGTGGTGGGCCATGAGGGAATCGAACCCCCAACCTGACGATTAAGAGTCGCCTGCTCTACCAATTGAGCTAATGACCCGTAACTTGTATTTGGAGGGGAGAAGTCGGAATCGAACCGGACTCCCGCCTGGATCACAGGCAGGCCAGCGGGTTTGCAGCCCGTGGGGGGACCTTCCCCATTCTCCCCAAACTATTTTATCATAATATTTTATTATATTACAAATAACATTTAGTTATAAATATACAGGTCATCATAACGTATAGTTGTACCGAAAGTATAAAAAAGGCCCTTTTTGAGGGCCTTTTACCAGCGTTTGGCAATACCAAAAAATTCTTCAAAATAACCCCACACGCAAACCGGTGACATTAAAATCTGATAGCAAACAGTGTATACCACAAAACCCAGCTTGTTTTGCCTGATTTTCAGGTTCAGCTCTTGAAATACGCTGCGCTGGTACTTGTACATAGTATAGTTTATATACAAGGTTAAAGGAATAACCGCCAGCGTCATGGGACCCACAATCCAATAATAACCAAACAGGGCTAAAATAATGCCGGGGATATATACAAAGGTATAAGTTAAGTCCAGCAGGGGATATAACAGGTCAATGCCAACCAGAATGGCAGTGGGAGAAAACCGTTTATAAATCAAGTCAATATGAGCTTTAAATCCCTCAATCATACCCCTGGCCCAGCGTCTGCGCTGGCGGGCAAAAGCCATAAAGGTGGTAGGTACTTCTGTAAAACCTACCGCAGTTGCTTCATAGCCAATGCGGTAACCTTTTTTAATCAGTGCCCAGGTCAGCACAATATCTTCCCCGATGCAGGAGGGCCAGCCGCTCACCTCTTTAACTACGGCGGTTTTATATACACTAAAAGCCCCCTGGGCCACCAGGGTGCCCTGGTACAGGGCCTGTTGGCGCTTAACGGAAGAAATGGCCAAAAAATAATCCCATTCCTGCAGCCTGGTCATAAAAGTATCCCGGGAGTTTTTAGCCAGCACGCAGCCGGCCACCGCAGCGGTATGACCCGGATCGCCCAACATGCGGGCCATAATGCGGGTAATGGCCTGGGGATGTAAAAAAGTGTCCGCATCGATGGTTATTACATAGTCATCGGCAACATATTGTAAGCCTTTATTTAGTGCCGCCGATTTACCCTGGTGATTTGCTTCAATTAACTTAACATTGGGCATGCCGCAATTTAAAACCAGCTCTTTCGTACGGTCCAGCGAGCCGTCATCAATAACAATGATGTTGATGATACCGGGGTAGTTCTGTTGTCTGAGAGAACGCAGTGTTTCTAAAATGGATTTTTCTTCATTGTAAGCGGCAATAAGGATGCTGACAGGCGGCAAGTCCCGGGCTGTCTGTAAAGGCGGTGGCCGGTCAATCAGCAAACTGACCAGCAAAAACATGTTTAAGTAACCCGGTATTAAAGCAATAAAGAGAACGATAAACCAGCCGGCCCAACTGCCCACTAATTGTGCCAGGCTCAATACCCAGGGATAACTGATAAAGCAGGACAGGGTAAACCACATAATAGCTGTCAGATTGGCTAAAATAAATTTGTGTTTGGTGGGGATATACAGCCGCTTGCTTTTGGGATTAATCGGAATTGGCAAACCGGGCTCGCTCATAGCAAAACTCCTTTATCAGTCATTCCTAAATATCAATAATTCCTATTATATATTCTGACAAAGATAAATATGTTCACGCCAGCCTAAAAATTTTCCATATTATTTTAGGCGCCCAAGTGCGATACCGGCATTTCGACAAGTGTGGCTAATCATAAAACCTCTAAAAAGTTCCTGATACAGCTTTGGCGCTGATATATTCGCAATATTTTTTCAAAGGTAAATGCTCCTTTGTGAACGAAATCTATCGTACCAAAGGAGGTCGCGGTCTTGCAGTACGGCTCAAATTTCCTGCACTCATTGACAAACGCTGCCGGGGAAACGGAATACTGGCGAATAAGCCTGGTCAGGCTGGGCAACGGTTTTATTTTAGGCACAGCCTGCGGTCCGGACCGCCAGGTTACCATCCCTTGTTATCTAAAAAACGATAATATACAGGAAGCCCTGCAAACCATGCTGCAGGCAATCACAGAAATTGTGGCGGCGGCAACGAAATAAAGCAGTATGTTTTCCAAGTGCTGTATATTTTTCCCGCTTTGTTCTATGATATAAGAAAAATCTTGCGGAGGAAAGATTATGCCTGTTTATAACAGTATTTTAGAAACCATTGGCAAAACGCCGCTGGTGCGCTTAAATCGCCTGACCGAAGGCCTGGCAGCAGAAGTGTTGGCCAAGGTGGAATATTTCAACCCGGGCGGCAGCGTAAAAGACAGGATTGCCTATGCCATGGTGGCGGACGCCCTGCAGCGGGGTATCATCAACAAAGAAAGTGTGCTGGTTGAACCCACCAGCGGTAATACCGGGGTGGGCCTGGCCATGGTTTGCGCTGCCCTGGGCATACGCCTTATTTTAACCATGCCGGAAACCATGAGCGAGGAGCGGCGCAGCCTTTTGAAGGCCTACGGGGCAGAGTTGCTGCTCACCCCCGGCCAACAGGGCATGTCCGGAGCCATTGCCAAGGCTGAAGAGCTGGTGGCCGGCCTGGATAATGCTTTTATGTTGCAGCAGTTTGCCAATCCGGCCAACCCGCGGGCCCATGTGGAAAATACAGCGGTAGAAATATGGGAAGATACCGGGGGTAAGGTGGATATCTTTGTGGCGGGCGTTGGCACAGGGGGTACCATTACCGGTGTTGCCGGCTATCTTAAAGAGAAAAAACCTGATTTACAGGCAGTGGCGGTGGAACCGGCCCAATCGCCGGTGCTTTCCGGCGGTTCCCCCGGGCCTCACCCTATCCAGGGCATCGGGGCGGGGTTCATACCGCAGGTATTAAATCTTGAATTGGTGGATGAGGTTTTTCAAGTGACAGGCGAGCAGGCCATGGAAACAGCCAGGCGGTTAGCCCGCCAGGAGGGCATGCTGGTGGGGATATCAGCCGGGGCCGCCCTGTATGCGGCTTTGCAGGTAGCGAAGCGGCCGGCCAGCCAAGGGAAAACGGTAGTAGTATTACTGCCCGATACCGGCGAACGTTACTTATCTACCGCCCTGTTTAAGGAAACAGGACCGCAGGAAAGTATGCAAAGCAACCGGTAAGCCGAACTGGGAACAAGCAACCAAAAAGCCGAAGGCAGCAACTTTTCTCGCCTTCGGCTTTTTACTGGGATGCTTCTTCTTCGTTATCATTTACTTTTTCCAGGCCAATGTCTTCCAGGATTTGATTAATTAACTCCTTTGTCATCGCAACACCCCCTTTCTGATTATTATAACATTCTATCATTGAAAAAACCATATGTCAACAATTTATTTTAGGGGCCCTGCGAGAGCGGGCCCCTTGCTTGCTGCACATTATTCAACATCTTTAAAGCGAATCATAGGACACTTTTTGCACACATCCATACCGGGATACTCTTGGCCGCCGGCACCGATGAAGGATGCGCCGCCGCCGTAGTGGTGGCTTCTCTTTAACAACTGTTTGGTTAAGGCTGCAATATGCTCACCGGGAATAAATACGTTGACTTCGCCCTTTTCGGTTTTGCCGGAGGTAAAACTGCCGGCACACATGGTTTTCATGCCGGCGGTACGTTGCAGGTAGCAATCCACGGCACCGCCGCACACTGCCGAGTTAACCGTATGGATGGAAGTAACGGTGGGAACTTTAGTGGCACCGATGTAATCATTTAAAATATGGTAGGCTTGATAGGGATTTACAATAAAGAAAACCACATCAGGCGTTACCGGAGTTTTGTATAGGGGAGCGGCCATAATGCCTTTTAATTCCCCCAGGGGAAGTTTGGGTTTAACCTCCAAACACCTTTGGGCCAAATCCCAGTCGGCTGTATATTTTAAATGATCTTTAACTTCCTCCTCGCTGGGCGCCCGAAAGCCAAAAACAGTGCGGGCATTGTCACAAAGCAGCTTGTCATCCGTTACTTTAACAATATGGTCGTTCATGCGGGAAGCCAAAAGGGCCTGACAAAAGGTCATTTTGGGGCCGGGCAGTTTATCGGCTGCCAGTTGATCAAATGACTCCCGGTCAAAATAAAATTTTATTGCCACCGGGTTGTATTCTAACTTATAAAGAACCGCCAGCGCCCGGTGCATATCTTCGTAGGAAAGATTTTCTTTAGCGGCCAGCTCCGCAACATTAATCAGCAGCATGAAGACTCCCCCTAAAAAATTAAGAATATGTATGTTTAATAATATGTTATCAGATGATAGACAAATAAAATGTGTGGTAGCACACATTTTATTTGTCAGCTTGCCTACATTAAGAGAAGCCGGGCCGCTTGGCAGCTACAGCGGTGGGCGGTGCTGCCGCCGATCCCAGACATAAACGCTGCCGCTTTTGTTTTTGGCATATTGTTTTAACTGCGCGGTTGTTTCGGCCAGCTGTTCCGATGAGCAATGGCCGGCACAGTCAACAACGGCCAGGGAAACTGACACCAGAGGAAACCAGACTGCCTGTCCCTGCCGGTTGAGGCCGTAAAAACCACCCCGGTTTTTATCCTCGGGTGAATAAAAATTTTTTACCAGTCGGTCAAAATAGCGAATATAGCGCCGGCACACGGCCTCTGCTTTATCCTTATAAGTAAGCACAATAAAATCATCGCCGCCGATATGTCCCACAAAATCATTGGCACCGCCATATTTGCGAACTACAGCGGTCAGCAAGCGGGCGGCCATAAGAAGTAAACGGTCACCGTTTTCAAAACCGTAACGGTCATTGTATGACTTGAAGTTATCCAGGTCGAGGTAAATGCAAACAAAGGGGGATTTTTCCGTCAGTCGGTTGCTGATCTCTCTTTCCACGGTCAGGTTGCCGGGCAATCCGGTTAAAGGATTGGCGCCCCGGGCCACCTCCATGCGGATTTTGGTCATGGTATCCAGCAGCGTTTGTACGGATACCACGCCTTGCAGTTGATTATCTTTGGTTACTACAATAAAATCATATAACTTTAGCCGGTCCCTGTTCATGGCCAGCTGGGATACCTGTTCAATAGGCAGTGAGCTGTCTACTGTCAATGGGTCACTGTCCATAATCATAGCTACCGGACGTTCAAAATACAGGGCTACTCCATACTGGGTGCCCAGGTAACGGTCCAAGTGATGCCGCATCACCAACCCTACCGGGCGGCTGCCTTCCAGTACCACTACGCCGTTAAGCAAATCATGGCTGTCCATCATTTCCTTAAGCCGGCGAACCGGTGTGTTAGATGTGACTTGAACGGCCGGTTGACTGATTTCACCGATGGGAAAAGCCTTTTGCCAGATACCGGTGGGATTGCGGGAGGCCAGGGCCAGAATACAGTTAAGGGCTTCCGTTTGCACAGCCGGTAAAGGATAGGCGGGACGGGCTAAATAGTAACCCTGGCCGTAATGCACCCCAAGGGAACGCAGCGTCATCAGTTCTGCTTCGGTTTCAATACCTTCGGCAATAATAGAGCAGCCGATTTTCTGGGCAAAGGTAACGAAAGTTTCTAACAGGGCCTGTTTAACCCGGTTGGTATCGATATCTTTAACCAGTGAATGATCAATTTTAATATATTCGGGCCGAACTTCCGCAATGGCCTGCAGGCTGGAAAAACCGGCGCCGGCGTCATCCACCGCTACCTTATAGCCTTGATTGCGGTAATGGGCCAGGGTTTTGTTAAACCGGTGGAAATCATGGATGCCCTGTCGTTCGGTAATCTCAAATACCAGGTTGTGTGAACTTAAATGACTTTCTTTCAAGATTCGCATGGTTTCGCCCTTGACAAACTGGGGATCGTTAATGGTATGCGGGTGAATGTTAAGAAAAAAGCTTTTGGCCGCTGTCTGTCGGGTCAAAGTTTTTTATGGCCAATTCCCGGCAAACCTTTTCTAAAGGGAACAGCAGGCCTGCTTCCTGGGCATAGTTAAAAATCACCGCCGGTGAAAAAAAGTAACTGTTTCCGGCCCCGGGTAAGGGCTTCCCAGCCAGGATTGGCCGGTTTGCAGAGAAACAATGGTTGATAAACGATGCGCAAATTTTTGTTTTGCAGCAGGTCATGAAACTCCCCCAACAGGTGCACCATCTGCTGTTCCCAGGTGCCTTTGGCGGCCTTTTGGGCTTCCTTTAAAGCACTGTACAGGGCCTGCTCGGGATTTTTCAGACCCCGCCGGATGATGGAATAACCGACATGCAGCTTTAAGGTATGTCCGGTAATTTTAATAACTTCGTTTTTAATTGATTGTTCTAAAGCAATACGCAGAGCTGTTAATGTTTTGCTCAAAATTGCCGGGGGCGGCATTTCTTCCTGGCGGCAGAGCACTAAAAAATCATCTCCCCACAAATTCTCCACCATAACTTCCCCGCAGCAATTAATAAATTGACCGGTTCTTTTTTCCAGGACACGGCGCAGGATATGCAGTACCCTTTTGGCTGTGGCTTCGCCGTTAAGCTGCATAATCCGGTGAAAATCAGCCACATCCACATAAATAAGCAGTACGGAAGCACTGCCGGCCAGCATGCTTTTTAATTTGTCCATAAAAGAGCTGCCCTCCAGCAGGTAAAAGAACAAGCTCCGTCCTTTGAGCAAGCTGCCCAGTGTTGTGGCGACTTTGTTAACCAGTTTGTGAAGATACATGTCTTATGGCACCCCTGGTATTTCTTGGTTCTTTCAATGTAGCATAATTGCGTTAGATTTTAGTTAATACGGGGTTAAAGGCCGGTTAAACGGCGTTAAGATTCCTGTCTCTTTACGGCTAACGGTCACAACAAAGACCTGAACGGTATATTTGGGGCGTTAACGGCCCGGTGACGGGCGGGGCGGCCGGTAAACCGGCGGCGGCTGCCGTTCGGCGCAAGCATCATCAGAAAAATGGTGTAATCTGCTCACTAACGGGAAAAACATATCCTCCTGGGCAACGGTTCTGTAAGATAAGATTAAAACAACGGCTTGGGAGGTAAGGTTATGTTTAACCAAAAAAACATTGCGTTTGCTCCGGAAGAGCAGGTTTATTATCCTGACATCTCTTTTTCCGCCCGGGCCAATGTCCGGGATGCCCGCATCTACGATTGGGCCGGTATGGATTATGAAGGTTACTGGGCTGAGGAAGCCAAAAAACTGCATTGGTATAAAACCTGGGATAAAGTGCTGGAATGGCAGCATCCCTTTGCCCAGTGGTTTGTGGGCGGCAAGATAAATGCCTGTGTCAACTGTGTGGATCGTCACTTGGACAGTTGGCGTAGAAATAAAGCAGCCATTATATTTGAAGGGGAACCCGGCGACCAGGTGGTTTTAACCTACCAGGACCTGCACCGGGAAGTAAGCAAGTTTGCCAATGTATTAAAAGATTTGGGCGTTGGTAAAGGTGATGTGGTTACCATATATATGCCGATGATCCCTGAGGCGGTGATTGCCATGCTGGCCTGTGCCCGCATCGGGGCACCCCACAGCTTGGTGTTTGGCGGCTTTTCTGCGGAGGCACTGCGGGATCGCATTAAAGATGCGGCAGCTAAAGTGGTTGTTACATCGGATGCTTGCTGGCGGCGGGGAAAAGCCATTCCTCTCAAGCAAAATGTTGATACGGCGTTAACCCAATGTGCCAGCGTAGAAAAAGTTGTGGTGGTACAAAGAACCGGCAGTGAAGTATATATGGAACCAAGCCGTGATCTCTGGTATCACGAATTAATGAAAAAAGCCTCGGCGGTTTGTGAGCCGGCCATGATGGATGCGGAGGATATTTTGTTCATTTTGTATACCAGCGGCACCACCGGCAAACCCAAGGGCATTGTTCATACCACCGGCGGCTATTTAACCGGTGTTACCTCAACCCACCGAAATATTTTTGACCTCAAGGAAGATGATGTTTACTGGTGCACAGCGGATATCGGTTGGATTACCGGCCACAGTTATCTGGTTTACGGCCCGCTGGCCAACGGGGCAACAGTGTTCATGTTTGAAGGAGCCCCGGATTACCCCGAACGGGATCGTTTTTGGGAACTCATTGAAAAATACCGCATAACCCTGTTTTATACTGCACCTACAGCCATTAGATTGTTTATGAAGTGGGGGGAAAGCTACCCCGCCGGTCGCGATTTATCTTCTCTCAGGCTGCTGGGTTCGGTGGGTGAGCCCATTAATCCGGAAGCCTGGCTGTGGTACCACAAACATATCGGCCGAGAAAAATGCCCCATCGTAGACACCTGGTGGCAAACCGAGACCGGCAGTGTCATGGTTGCCCCGCTGCCCGGCCTGGTACCCACTAAACCGGGTTCCGCCACCATGTCGCTGCCCGGCGTATTTGTGGATGTGGTGGATGAACTGGGCCAACCGGTGAAAGCCGGGGAAAGCGGTTATTTGGTGATTAAAAAGCCCTGGCCCTCCATGCTGCGTACTGTCTATAAAGACCCGCAGCGCTATGTGGATACCTACTGGAGTCGTTTTGAAGGCATGTATTTTACCGGTGACGGTGCCAGACGGGATAAAGACGGCTATATCTGGGTGCTGGGCCGGGTGGATGACGTAATTAACGTGTCCGGCCACCGGATTGGTACAGCAGAAGTGGAAAGTGCCCTGGTGGAACACCCGGCGGTGGCTGAAGCGGCTGTTATCGGCCGTTCCCACGAATTAAAAGGGCAAGCGGTGTCTGCCTTTGTTACTCTGCGGGAAGGCATTGCCTGGGCACCGGAGCTGGAGAAGGATTTAAAGAACCATGTGGCCAAGAAAATCGGCGGTTTAGCCCGGCCGGAAGAAATTATCTGCACCTGGGAATTGCCCAAAACCCGCAGCGGTAAAATTATGCGGCGTTTGTTAAAGGATATTGCCGAAGGCAGAGTGCTGGGGGATACCTCTACTCTGGCAGACCCGGCTGTAATTAACCAGTTAATGCAGCAGAGGTTAACGCCAAAAGAATAACTGTTGACCCAACTGTCACAACCTATCGGTTTACTCTCCCTGGGCAGGTATACATTACCTGCCCCCTATTTTTTTGCAGGAGTGACAAAATGAACGTAGAAGTAAGACATATGGAAAAATTGCGATTATTAAGTCAATATCTTCATAAAAAATTTGGTTTCCGTACCCCTGAAGCGATTACCCTGATGCGTTTGGCAGCCTGGCAGGGGGTGGTAGGTATTTTATTGATTATCTGGCGCCCCGGTCTTTGGCCTGCTTTTACTGCCTGCTGCCTGTTAAGTTTTCTTGGCACTTTTATCATACTGGGTTTTCGTCCTTTAAAACGGGTATTAACTGTCAAAGTGGATGAAAAATCCTTTGCTCCCACCCTGCAGATTGCCAATGAAACCCTGCCCTTCCTGCGCCGGGGGCTAAACGAAGAAACCGCCCAGAAAACCGCAGAAATAATTCAAAAAATAAGTGATGTGGCAGCGGTAGCCATTACCGACCGGGAAAGGGTGCTGGCTTTTTTGGGCGCCGGTTGCGAAAACCACCCGGTGGGGGGCTCCATTGTCACCCAAGCCACCCGGGAAGTGATTGCCACCGGAGAACTTAAAGTGGTGCAGCACAAGGGTGAGTTTAACTGTCCGGTAAAAGATTGTGATTGTCCGTTGGAGTCTGCCGTTATCGCGCCACTTATTTGCCGGGGCAAAGTGATGGGTACGGTGAAGCTGTACCAGACCCATAAGGGGCAGATTCCGGGCAGCGTGGTAAAACTGGCTGTCGGGGTAGCCCAACTGCTGGGGGTACAAATGGAACTGGCCGAACTGGACCATCAGGCTCAGCTGGCCACCAAAGCGGAATTGGACGCCCTGCAGGCCCAAATTAACCCCCATTTTCTTTTTAATACTATCAACACCATCAGTATGTTCACTCGTACCAACCCGGAAACCGCCCGCCGTTTGTTAATCAGGTTAGCTTCCTTTTTCCGGCATTCCCTGAAGCGCCACGGCAGATTTATTACTTTGCAGGAAGAACTGGAATATATTCATACCTATTTGGTGCTGGAAAAAGCACGTTTTCGGGAAAAATTACGTGTTTTGCGGAATATAGATAAATCACTGCTGCATTACCGCATCCCGGTATTAACTGTGCAGCCGCTGGTGGAGAACGCAGTTCGGCACGGCATTACTCCTAAAGAAGGTCCGGGGATAGTTCAGATTTCTGCTCAACTGCGGGGCGATGAGATTGAAATTGCCATTACGGATGACGGGGTTGGCATCGCGCCGGAAATTATGCCCAGAATTTTTGAGCCGGGGTTTGGCTCCGGCAGCGGGGTGGGGCTGTCTAATGTTAATGAGCGGTTGAAAATGTTGTTCGGAGAGGAGCACGGTTTGCATATTGAAAGCGAACCGGGATACGGAACCACCGTGTGGCTGCGGGTACCCCTGATGCTGCATGACGATGATTAAGGAGGTGAGCGGCATGATCTTAAAGGCATTGATTGTGGATGATGAATACCCGGCCCGGCAGGAACTGCGTTTCATGTTGGGGCGTTTTAACAACATTGAGATTGTCGGGGAAGCCACCACTGCCAGCGAGGCGCTGACATTGATTAAGGCCCTGGACTACCAAGTGCTGTTTTTGGATATTAATCTGCCGGGCATGAACGGACTTGAGCTGGGAGCGGTAATTCAAGAGCTGCCCAGGCCGCCCTTTGTTATTTTTATAACGGCATATGATGAACATGCCCTGGAAGCCTTTGACGTTAATGCGGTGGATTATATTCTCAAACCGGTGGACGAAAAACGGCTAAAACGGGCCATTGACCGGGTTATCAAAGCACAGCAGGAGCGGGAAGCCTGTGCGCCGGTGCCGGCACAATCGGCTGTGGGTGCCGCCAATCAACCTGCCGCAGGTGAAATAAAAATCAATCGCATACCGGCGGAAAAACAGGGGAAGACCATTCTGGTAGATATAAATGACGTTTTTTATGCTTTTACCGAAAGCGATTACGTTTATATTAAAACTTTTTCCGATAAACTGTTTACCCGCTTTACCCTGAAGGAACTGGAAGCAAGGTTGGGCGGCGGCATGTTTTTTCGTACCCACCGCTGCTACATTGTAAATCTTGATAAAGTAAAAGAAATTGTCCCTTTTTTCAACGGAACTTATAATTTAGTGCTGGAAGATAAAGAGCGCAGCGAGGTACCGGTCAGCAGGGCCCAGGCCAAGCGGCTGCGCAAGATACTTGGATTTTAATTTTTGCCTTTCCTTGGAAATCTGCCTGTCAAGGGCAGATTTTTCGTGTAAACTAAGATATAATAAAATTCCCCGGAGGTGGCAAAATGAAGGGGATTGGCACAGACATTATTGAAATCGAAAGAATAGAACTGGCCGTCAGCCGTTCCGGCCAACAGTTTCTCGACCGGGTGTTTACCCCGGCCGAGCAGGAACACTGCAAGGGCAGGGTGCATTGTTTGGCCGGTCGTTTTGCGGCCAAGGAAGCGGTGTTAAAGGCCCTGGGCACCGGTCTGCGGGAATTAAGGTGGACAAATATTGAAATTCTGCCCAATTACCTGGGTAAGCCCGAAGTAAAACTGATGGGGCCGGCCCGGCAACTGGCCGAAAAAATGGGGATTGACAAAGTGCTGGTAAGTATTTCCCATGACCGTGGCAGGGCAGTGGCCTTTGCCATAGCTGTAGGGAAGGAAGGGTAGCAACCATGCGTATTGCAACTGCGGAAGAAATGAACAAAATTGACCGGCAGGCCATGCAACAGTACGGCATACCGGGTATTGTCCTGATGGAAAATGCCGGTTTGCGAGTGGTCGAGGTAATTCAGCAAATACTTTCGGATATAAAAGGAAAAGTTTTTAGCATTCTGGTGGGCAAAGGCAATAACGGGGGTGACGGCCTGGTGGCAGCCAGGCATCTCCATAACCGGGGCGGTCAGGTTAAAGTACTGCTGCTGGCTGATCCGGAAGAGTTGCAGGGTGATGCCCGGGTTAACCTTACTATCTGGCAAAAAATGGGACAACCCATTTACCAGGTCAACCAGGTTAACGGCATTAATATTCTCAAACTGGCCCTCTTAAATACTGACCTTGTGGTTGATGCCCTGTACGGCACCGGCTTCCGGGGCAGTGTCAATGAAAAGACCGGCCGGGTTATTGAATTAATTAACAATAGCTCCTTGCCGGTGGTGGCGGTAGATATTCCTTCCGGGCTGGAGGCGGATACCGGGCGTGCCAACGGCCCTTGTATCCGGGCGACTCATACGGTCACCTTTGGTATTCCCAAGATCGGCTTGGTGGTGGAACCAGGTGCCGGTTATGCCGGCCGGTTGCATGTGGCGGACATTTCGCTGCCCAAGACCCTGCTGGAAAGCAAGGAGATACCCCGGCAGCTGTTAACCGGAGAGATGGTAGGCGGCTGGTTTAAACCCAGGCCGGGTGATGCACACAAGGGCAGCTGTGGGCGAGTATTGGTTTTGGCCGGCAGCCGGGGTATGACCGGTGCAGCCCGGCTGGCGGCCAGGGCTGCTCTCCGGGCCGGTGCCGGCCTGGTAACCCTGGCTTTGCCGGAGAGTGTACAGCTGGTGGCCGCCGCTGCCCTGGAAGAAGTTATGACCAGGGGTTTGCCGGAAACCGCGGCCGGCAGCCTGGACCTGGCTGCTTTACAACCTGCTCTGGAGGCCTGTGCAGCGGCGGACGTATTGGTTGTCGGTCCGGGACTGAGCTGTCAGCCGGCAACAGTTGAATTAATCAGGGAGCTTTTGCCACAGCTGACCGTACCGGTGGTTATTGATGCGGATGCCCTCAATGCCCTGGCCGGTGCCGACCGGTTGCTGAACGGGCTCAACGTGCCGGCTGTCATTACGCCGCACCCCGGTGAAATGGGGCGGTTATGGGGTGTTGCGGCCGCCGAGGTGCAGCAAAACCGTCTTCAACTGGCCAAGGAGGCGGCGCAAAAGTGGCGAGTGGTGACAGTTTTAAAAGGGGCCCGCACGGTCATCGGCACCCCGGCGGGGGAGCTTTATATTAACCCCACCGGCAACCCGGGCATGGCCACCGCCGGCAGCGGGGATGTCCTGGCCGGCCTCATCGGGGGACTGCTGGCCCAGGGTTTTACCCCGGAACAGGCTGCCGCCGCCGGTGTTTACCTGCACGGGTTGGCCGGAGATCTGGCTGCCCGCCGTTTAGGCCAACCCGGCACCCTGGCGGGCGATATACTGGAATTTTTGCCGGCCGCCATGCAATCGGTCCTCACTAAAGAGATGAAATAGCCATAACGTTAACATAAAAATACGCCACCTGACCGGAAAAGCGGCAGGTGGCTTGTTATTTTACTTGCGTCATCAGCAAAAAAACCCATTTGACAAGTTAATTTTTATACCTTATATTTAAACATGTTAAATATTTAATGAATGAAATAACCAGGGGGATAACTCAATGGCTGACAACGAATACTTAAATAACGCTGTTAAACGCCTGGAAGCTGCCTTGAACCAAACCATGAGAAAACTGGGGCCCCGCTTATCCTGTGCGGCAGAAGGGTTAACTCAACCCCAATTCATGGTTTTAGGTTTTCTTAAAAACAAAGCCTGCACGGTAACAGAAATAGCAGCTATGATGGGTGTCCAACCCAGCGCCATAACTGCTATTTTAGATCGTATGGAAAAGAGTGGTTTTATCCAAAGGGAAAGAGATAAACAAGACAGGCGTTTAGTGATAGTGCGCATCACGGACCAAGGCCAGGAAGCATTTGCCAAAGCGCAGGAAAAACGGTTAGCCGTTCTGATCCGGTATTTTAGCTATCTGGAACGGGGGGAATTAGAACAATTAATCCGCATTTATGAAAAGTTAGCGCACATCCTGGAAACAGAAGGAGATTACCCCGGCTAAACTGTTATTGGTCCGCTGGCCCGCTGGGCGGCGGCAGTTGCTTAATAAATCTATGTTAGAAAAGGTGATGTTTTATGCAAACAGATGCCCAACGCCGGCTTTTAATGGCGGGGTTGCTGCTGGGCATGTTTTTTGCCTCCCTGGATCAAACGGTTGTGGGCACAGCCATGCCCAGAATTATTGGCGAGCTGGGCGGTTTGGATATTTTAGCCTGGGTTACCACCGCCTATATGCTGAGCTCCACCACAGTGGTGCCCATTGCCGGCAAACTGGCTGATTTATACGGGCGCCGCATTTTGTATGTTGCAGGGATTTTTCTTTTTATGGCGGGTTCTGCCTTGTGCGGCACCAGCCGGAACATGACCGAACTGATTATCTATCGTGGTTTGCAGGGGTTGGGCGGCGGCATCATGATGCCTATGGCCATGACTATTGTGGGAGATATATTTCCGCCGGAAAAGCGGGGCAGGTGGCAGGGTGTGATGGGAGCTGTGTTTGGCCTGTCTTCCGTAATCGGCCCGACCGTTGGCGGCTGGCTTGTGGACTATGCCAGCTGGCGCTGGGTATTTTATATTAACCTGCCGGTGGGTATAGTGGCAGCGGCGGCCATTTTTTTAGGGCTGCGGGGCGAAAAACCTTTGGCCGACAAGGTAATCATAGACTATTGGGGAGCCGGCACCATGGTGGTAGGGGTTGTATCCCTGCTGCTGGGTTTAAGTTTAGGGGGAAAGGAGTACCCCTGGAATTCCTGGCAGATTATTGGCCTTTTGAGTTTGGCCGGCATTTTTCTGCTGATCTTTGTGCTGATTGAAAAAAAAGCGGCCGAACCCATTTTGAATTTAAACTTATTCAGAAACCGGGTTTTTGCCGTTACCAACATGGTAGGATTTTTATTAGGCCTGGGTATGTTCGGCGCCATTATGTTTATGCCGCTGTTTTTGCAGGGGGTAGTGGGCGTCAGCGCCACCCGGTCCGGCAATACCATGATTCCCATGATGTTCGCCATGATGGTGACCAGTATGCTGGCAGGGCAGCTGCTGTCGAAAACAAGTTTTCGCACCATGTTTGTGGCGGGTACCGCAATTATGGCCTTGGGTTTTTTCCGCTTAAGTGTGATGACGGTGCATACCGGCGAACTGCAGGCAATTGCCAATATAATTATCCTGGGTACCGGCATGGGTTTTGTCATGCCCACCCTGACCATTGCGGTGCAGCAAGCCTTTCCCCCGCAGCAGCGCGGCGTAGCCACCTCAGCCACCCAGTTTTTCCGCAGCATTGGCGGCACCCTGGGCATGACCCTGCTGGGTGTGGTGATGAATCATCAATCGGTCAAAATACTGGCCAGGGATTTTCTGCCGGCCGCTCAACAAATGCCTGCTGTGGCCGGCGGGCCTTGGCGTGAGATGCTGGCCAAAGCACAGTCTGATCCGCAAGGTCTGTTTAATACCCTTTTGAACCCGGCAGCTCTCAATAAAATGCCGGCAGCCTGGCAGCAAATGCTGCTGCCGCCGCTTAGAAACGCCCTGGCCGATTCGCTGCATGTGGTTTTCCTGGTGGCTGCCTGTGTCATGCTGTTAGGGGTTTTGATCAGCCTGCTGCTGGGCAAGGCCGGGCTGTCGCCTGCTAAACAAACATTGCCTTCTTTAAAATAACCAGGGTGATACCTGATTTGGGCATCACCCAACAAACTGCCGGCATCGCTGCCGGCCGGAGCGGCCGATCTTACCGGGCTGCCTGCTCGTTGCGGTGTATACGGGATTTATTAAAACGGTTGGCCTTAAAAAAAACCCTGCCCGGTCGGTGGCAGGTGTTGATAAGGAGAATATGAAGTTTTGTTGGCCGGAAAAACCACTTTAATAATACAACCAACATATTAATTTTCTGTTGCAACCAGGTAAACTTATAATTAACTTTTTGGCAAGTAATATTTCCACATTTGGAAATATTACTTGCCAATTTTGTTGAGAAAAAAGCAGATATGGAAATAATACTTTCCATATAAATAAACAAACGGTTTTAACGGCTTGGTTTTCGGGTAAAACAGCGGTATATTTTTTTGGCATTGATCTTGCAATTAATATTAGGCAACTCATCTTCTAAGGAGGCGACCTCTGTGATTATCGGAGTACCAAAAGAAATTAAAAATAATGAAAACCGTGTGGCCATTACCCCTGCCGGCGTACATGCCATGGTGAGTAACGGTCATCAGGTGATTATTGAACAGCGGGCCGGTCTGGGCAGCGGTATTTCAGATGAGGACTATCTGGCAGCCGGGGCGCAGCTTGTGGATACCGCCAAAGAGGTATTTGACAGGGCCGACATGATAATGAAAGTCAAGGAACCCCTGCCGCCCGAGTATGATTTATTTAAAGAAGGCCAGGTACTTTTTACTTACTTGCACCTGGCACCCGAGCCGGCACTGACGCGGGCCTTGCTGCAGAAAAAAGTTGTCGGCATAGCTTATGAAACCATTCAATTGGACAACGGATCCCTCCCCTTGCTGACTCCTATGTCAGAAGTGGCAGGCCGTATGGCTATCCAAATCGGTGCCCGCTATTTAGAAAAAACCTACGGCGGCGCCGGTGTCCTGCTGGGCGGTGTTCCCGGTGTGCCGGCAGCCGAAGTTGTCATTGTCGGCGGTGGTATTGTTGGCACCAACGCAGCCAAAATGGCCATGGGTTTGGGAGCCAGCGTCACCATTCTGGATGTTAACGTGGATCGCCTGCGCTACCTGGACGACCTGTTCGGCGGCCGCATCCATACCGTAATGTCAAACAGCTACAATATTGCTGAGGCTGTTAAAAAAGCCGACCTGCTGGTGGGGGCAGTGTTAATTCCCGGGGCCAAAGCCCCCCGGCTGGTAACTGAAGAAATGGTTAAAAATATGAAGCCCGGCTCGGTTATCGTTGATGTGGCCATTGACCAGGGCGGTTCCATTGAAACCATTGACCGGGTAACCACCCACAGCGAACCAACCTACGAAAAATACGGGGTAATTCACTATTCGGTGGCTAACATGCCCGGTGCCGTAGCCCGCACTTCCACCTTTGCCCTGACCAATGTAACCTTGCCCTACGCCCTGCAGCTGGCCAACAAGGGCTGGTTGAAGGCTGTCCGGGAGAACTGTGCGTTGGCCAAAGGAGTCAATGTGGTGGACGGCCGATGCACTTTTAAGGCGGTAGCAGAAGCCCTGAATTTAGAGTATACTCCTCTGGAGAAAGTAATCGGCAGTTTATAAAAACCCGCAAATGCCTGGCAATCGCCAGGCATTTGACTGTAAACAAAGGCTGTAAAACAAAGTGAGGAAGTTTATGATCCCCTGTCGGCGCTTAGACCGGAGCCACAGGGGATCATAAACCACCGGTAATGTTTGTGACACTCTGATGCTTGGCACAGCCAAGCATTTTTTTTTAGTTTGTGCTACAATAGGGACAATGTGGATATTGTTGCTTGCTGGCAGGTGAACAAAATGAATGAACCAATTTGGGCAGAAATAAATCTGCAGGCCATTGGCCATAACATCCGGGAAGTCAGAAAACTGGTGGGGCCGCACCGGGAGATTATGGCGGTGGTTAAGGCCAATGCCTACGGTCACGGCGCCGTGCCGGTGGCCAAAGCGGCCCTGGCCGCCGGGGCCACGCGGTTGGCGGTGGCTCGTTTGTCGGAAGCCCTGGAGCTGCGCCGGGCCGGCCTTGATGCACCGATATTAATTTTTGGTTATGTTTGCCCGGACCGGTTGGCGGATGCCTTAACCAATAATCTTACCTTAACCGTTTACCGGCTGGATCTGGCCGAACAAGCAGCCAGGGCAGCGGCAGCTGCCGGTTGTTCGGTTGCCGTGCACCTGAAGGTGGATACCGGTATGGGGCGGCTGGGTTTTCCGGCGGATGCCGAGGGAGCAGCGGCCATAGAAAAAGTCTGCCGGCTGCCGGGGCTTAAGGTGGAAGGTATTTATACCCACTTTGCTGCGGCGGACGAAACTGATAAAAGCTATACAAGTTGGCAACTGGAGCGTTTTTTGACCCTGTTAAAGGATCTGGCCCGCCAGGGCATTTCTTTCCCGCTGCGGCATTGCGCCAACAGTGCCGCTGTTATTGATTGCCCGGCAGCTTACCTGGACATGGTGCGTCCCGGTATTATGATGTACGGTTTATATCCGTCTGAACAGGTAAATAAAGCGGCAGTCAATTTGCAGCCGGCCATGACCTTAAAAGCCAGGGTGGCCCATGTTAAAAGGGTGGCGCCGGGTACCAAGATCAGCTACGGTTGCACTTATACGGTAACGGCACCCACTGTAGTTGCTTCCCTGCCCCTCGGATATGCGGACGGTTACCCCCGCCTGCTTTCCTCCCGGGGCCAAGTGTCGATAAGGGGACGACGGGCACCTGTGGTGGGCCGGGTCTGTATGGATCAGTGCATGGTAGATGTGGGGCATATCCCGGGGGTACAGGTTAACGATCCGGTAATTATTTTCGGGCAGGACGGGGAAAACCAATTGCCGGTAGAAGAAGTGGCTGCCTGGCTGGGTACTATAAACTATGAGGTTGTCTGCCAGGTAGGCGGCAGGGTACCGCGGGTTTATACAGGACTGCCGGGAGAGTGATTATGCAGAAGCGGATTATCATTGCCAGCGGAAACAAAAAAGAATTGGAACAGCTGCGCTACATGCTGCCCCGCCTGGGCTACCGGGTGGTGGGGGAAGCTGCCGGCGGTATGGATGCCCTGAAAGTGGCCCGTGCCACGGCACCCGATGCAGTGCTGCTGGACGACCGGCTGCCGGTATTGGACGGTATGCAGGTGGCCAAGATATTAACGGAAGAAAATCTGGCGCCGGCGGTACTGATGGTATCCCAGGGAAATAAAGGGCTGGTGGAACGGGCCCGGGAGGTAGCGGCGGCCTTTTTGATGCGTCCTTATTTGGAAGATCAGTTATATGCGGCAGTGGAGGCGGCGGTGGCCACCCATCAAAAATATACTCAGTTGCAGCAGCAGCTGCATAAACTGCAAGCCACCCTGCAGGCCCGCAAAATTGTGGAACGGGCCAAAGGCATACTTATGAAGCAAAAGGGTTTTAGTGAAGAACAGGCCTTTAAAGTAATCCAGCAAACCGCCATGAAAAAAAGAACCACCATGAAAGCGGTAGCCGAGGCTATTATTACCGGTTACGAACTGTAACTGCAGGTAAAGTATACAGAATTCCCACACTGAAATTGTTGTCAAAGGCCGGCCGGGAGAATATAATAACATTAACAGCAGGGGAACAAAGATGTACCCCATACAAGCCAAGGAAGGCTCAATAACCGCTTTAGGTTGTTGAGCCTTATTGTTTTGGTTTGATGGCAAAGGCGCTTGTTTAAGGGATATTTTCCCTCCAAACAGGCGCCTTTACTGTTACCGGAGGCCTTGCTGCAACAGGGTACCCACAGTAAGGCTTCTCACTAAAATTATAACGGGGGGTTTAACACATGCTAAACAGGATAAAAACAGTTCTCCTGCCGCTCTTAGCCTGGCTGTCTATACCGGGCACCGCCTGGGCCGCCGGTAAGCCGGTTGTTGATACCGGTGACACTACTTTTATCATTATTTGCGCTGCGCTGGTAATGATTATGACCCCTGGCCTGGCGCTGTTTTACGGCGGCATGGTAAGAAAGAAAAATGTACTCAGCACCATCATGCTCAGCTTTATCGTAATTTGCGTGGTCAGCATTATTTGGGCTTTGTACGGCTATACCTTAGCCTTTGGTCCGGATGTCGGCCGGGTTATCGGGGGCCTGGATTACCTGGGACTGCAGGGAGTTGGGCAGGAGCCCAGCGGCACCATTCCGCACTTTATCTTTATGGCTTTTCAATTAATGTTTGCTCTTATCACGGTTGCCATTATAACCGGGTCAGTGGCTGAACGCATGCGTTTTCCGGCTTTCCTTGCCTTTATTGTATTGTGGGCCTCCCTTGTCTACTCTCCCCTGTGTCACTGGGTATGGGGCGGCGGCTGGCTGATGCAGCTGGGAGCGCTGGATTTTGCCGGAGGTACGGTAGTACACATCAGTTCCGGCGTGGCCGGTTTGGTGGCGGCGCTGGTCATCGGTCAGCGGCGCGGCTATGGCAGCGAACCCATGGTGCCGCACAATCTGCCCATGACCGTGCTGGGGGCGGCACTGCTCTGGTTTGGTTGGTTTGGTTTTAATGCCGGCAGTGCCCTGGCGGCCAACGGCCTGGCGGCCAGTGCCTTTGCGGTGACCCACCTGGCTGCTGCTGCCGGCGGGGTTTCCTGGGTGCTGGCAGAATGGGCCCATCATGGCAAGCCAACCCTGCTGGGATGTGTTTCCGGCGCTGTGGCAGGTTTGGTGGCCATTACCCCGGCCGCCGGTTTTGTGGCTCCGTTGCCTGCTATTCTGATTGGCCTGGTGGTTGGCCCGCTGTGTTACTTTGCGGTGGCGGTTGTCAAAAGCAAGCTGGGTTATGACGATGCCCTGGATGCCTTTGGCATTCACGGGGTAGGCGGAACCTGGGGGGCTGTTGCCACCGGCCTGTTTGCCAGCAAGACGGTTAACCAGGCGGGGGCAGACGGCTTGTTTTACGGCCATGCCGCTCAACTGGTGACACAATTAATCGGGGTAGGAGCCACCGTAGTGTTTGCCGGCCTGGCCACCTTCCTTATTCTTAAACTAATCGGCTTGTTCACCGATTTACGGGTTTCCGCCGATGATGAAGCAATAGGTCTTGATGTCAGTGTGCATGGTGAAAATGCTTACGCTTATGCGGATACCTTCGGGGGATCCCTGACCAGAGATATAAAAGCTGCCCCTGGGGTCAGCAGTTCTGCGATTAAAACGGTTTAACAAGGAGGTTGTCCAATGACCAAAATCGAAGCCATTATCCGGCCGGGCAAACTGGAAGAAGTTAAAGAGGCCTTAAACAAGCTGGGCATTCATGGCATGACGGTTTGCCAGGTTATGGGCTGCGGCCACCAAAAGGGGCGCACCGAAGTGTATCGGGGAGCGGAGTACAGCATCAATCTGCTGCCCAAAGTAAAAGTGGAGATTATTATCGATGATCGGTGGGCAGATGCCTGTGTGAAGGCTATTGCCGAGACTGCCCGCAGCGGTGAAATTGGTGACGGCAAAATCTTTGTCTACCCGGTCAGTAACGTTATTCGCATCAGAACCGGGGAACAGGGTGAGGCGGCAATCTAGCGGCACTGAATCTCCCCCATATGCAGGGGAGATTTTTTGTTTCCCAATAACAGTTATATGACCCGGTGTTTGTGCAACAGGCTGTAACAAAGTGCAGGTTAATACGTCTATATTGGTAAAATAAGACTGGGGAGTGAACTTCTGTGAATAAAAAAATTACCGGCACTTTGCTGGTCGGTTGTTTAGCAACCGGATTGCTGTTTAACCAGCCGGTCTGGGCGGATGAGGCGCAAATAAAGGTGATGCCGAAACCACCCGGCGAGCTTGAAGGTGATCCGTCCCTGGCCAAGTTTCCCCTGGACAAAGCCATTGCCAGGGCGAAAGAGGTATTTGCCATTGACAATCAATTTGAAAACTTTCAAAGCGGTTTTAGCACTTATAACGGCAGGGCGGAATGGCACCTCAACTGGCAGCGGGAAACCGAACCCCGGGGCAACATTTCTGTGCGACTGGATGCCATAACCGGGGAAATTATCGGCATGGATCGCTGGCAGGAAATACCGCCGGGCCGGCGCTACAGCGGGCTGCCGCAGTATTCCTGGGAAGAGGGTGCCCGGCGGGCCCGGCAGTGGGTAGAGCAACTTATGCCCGATTATGTTGGTCAAATCCGCCTGCTGCCCAACCAGGATCAGCCCTATTACGGGTACGGCGAGCGTGGGCCGGTGGAGTACAGCTACAACTTTGTCAGGGTGGCAAAGGGCATACCTTTCCCGGAACACAATATTTATGTACGGATCAACGGTGACACCGGCGAGCTGTTGGGCATTAACTTGAACTGGGACAACAAGCTGACGTTTCCTGATGCCGCAAGGAAAATTTCTTCTGACCAAGCTGCCAAGGTGTTGGAAGAAAATGTGGAGCTGGCTTATTTTCGCCCGCCAGGCCCGGCAGGAACGCCGGTTAAATTGGTCTACCGGGTAAACAAGGGGCAGGGTTTGCTGATTGATGCCTTAACCGGCAAAGTGCTGGAAAACCCGGGCAACTATTATGAACGAGGCGGCATGGGTGGCGACATGGCTGCCGCGCAAAATGCCAAACAAGAGTTAACGCCGGCGGAGCAGGCCGAAGTGGCTAAACTGAAAAACTTGCTCAGCGCTGACAAGGCCTTGGCCCAGGTAAAAAAGGTTATTAATCTGCCCTTTGACATAAAACAATGTGAAAAACGTTTGAGTTATGATTACCAATATCCTGACCAAAAACAATGGCATTTTCACTGGAGCAGTCAGACGGCTGCGTCATATCAAAGCATCAGCATAGCTGTTGACGCTGTCACCGGTGAGCTGGTCAGTTTTAACAAGTGGCAACAAAATGACGAGGCGGCAGCCGGTCGCCAACCGGGGTTGACCAGAGAGCAGGCTCAAAAAACAGCCGAGGATTTTATTAAAAAAATACAGTCCCGTCGTCTGGCTGAAAGCAAACTGGAGCAAAGCTGGAGTGATGCCTATGGCATCAAAGGAATGCCGGGGATTTACCGGTTTGCCTATGTCCGGCTGGTTAACAACATTCCTTTTGCTAACAACGGGTTTGAGGTGGAAGTTAATGCTTACACCGGGGAGGTCACAAGTTTCCGCATGGTCTGGTGGCCCTTGCAATTTCCCCAACCGTCCGTGATACTGGAAAAACCTAAAGCAGTCAACATTTTCCTGGCAGATGACGGATTGGCTTTGGAGTATGCCAGAATCTTCCGGGACCAAAGCGATCCGCCGGTGAACCTGGTTTATCGCTTAAATGACAGGCCTTCCTATATGATAGATGCCCAGACAGGCAAGTATCTTAACTGGCAGGGCCAACCCATACCGCCCAAACCAAATTACAACTTTACTGACATTGCCGGGCATCCGGCGGAAAATGACATCAAACAACTGGCGAAAGCCAACATTGTAAAGAGTATAGACGGCAAGTTTTATCCCCAGCACAATCTTACCAAACTGGCTGCCCTGGAGATGCTGGTGGCCGGCCGGGGCTGGTATATAGAGCCGCCTTACCAACCGCTAAACGGCAGCGAACAGGAAAAACAACAGCAACAGGTGGTTAATGCCGCCCTCAGCCTGGGTATCATAACGGCGGCTGAGACCGGGGAGTTAGACCGGGAGTTGACCCGCCTGGAATGGGCCAGATTGATGATTAACACCCTGGATTATGACGGCGTGGCCAAGCTGCCCGGCTTATACACTTTAAATACCAAAGATGCCAACCAGGTGCCCCGGGAAATGCAGGGATATGCCGCCCTCAGTTTGGGCCTGGGGCTGCAGAGTGTTAACCAGGGGTATTACCGGCCCCATGAAAAAGTTACCCGTGGTCTGGCGGCCATGTCACTGGTGCGTATGTTAAAGGTGCAAAAGTAATCTGCAAAAAAGCGCTTGCCTTGGGGCAGGCGCTTTTTTGCGGACAATATCCGGCCGGCGCCTTCATAAGATATAAAAAGGTCACACAGGAAGGAGAAACGCCATGCCGCAAGTTTCTATCGTTATTCCTTGTAAAAATGAAGGGAGTTTAATTAAACAAACCATCACCTCCATACTGGATACACCGGTCCGGCTTTCTTATGATATTACGGTGGTTAATGACGGCTCTACCGACGGTTGCTGCACCTTTTTGCAGGGCCGGCGGCGGGATGCCAGGGTAAGGCTTATTAACACCCCCGGCGTGGGGGCGGCCAATGCCAGGAATCTTGGAGCCCGGCATGCGGCAGGCCGGCTGCTGGTTTTTTGTGATGCCCATATTACGGTAGAGGAAGATTGGCTGGATTTACTGGCGGAAGACCTGGCGGAGGAAGGTGTGGGGGCAGTGGCGCCGGGCATTGCCAACCTGAACAATGTTTATGCCATTGGCTATGGATTAACCTGGAATGAAAAATTGGAAGCCCGCTGGTTGCCTTGCCCCGCCGGGGTGGCCGAGGTGCCCTTTGCTCCCGGGGGATGTGTGGCTGTGAAGCGGCAGGTTTTTCAGGATGTCGGGGGGTTTGAGCGGGGATTTCGTATTTACGGCTTTGAGGATGCAGAATTTTCATTAAAATTATGGTTGTTTGGCTACCGGGTACTGGTGGATCCGGGCGTTGTGATTAAACATTATTTTCGGGAAAGCCTGCCCTATCAAATCACCATGCAAGATTATGCTTACAATGCCCTGCGGTTGGCTTTAAGTCATTTCCAGCCCCGGCGGGTGGCTAAAGTTATTGATATGTTTGCTTATTTAAAAAATATCGGCTCGTTGGTGTCGGAAGTACTTTTTGCCAGTGATGCTTTACAGCAGCGGCAACAATATTTCCGGCGCCGGCAATACCAGGATGATTGGTTTATGGATAAATTTCAAATTCCCTTTTAACAAGGTTGACAACCCTTTAAGCGGCGGGATAAGATAACCCTAGATACCAAATATTGGTGCATAGCAATAAACCACTGCCAGCTTCATATGTCGGAAAGGAAGTTGTTTAATGTGAGATTTTTCGGTATCAGTGACCTGCACCTTTCCTTTACCAAACCGGCCGATCCGGCTAACTGGGAACAATCAGAACTGCATAAGCCGATGGATATTTTTAATCCCGAGTGGTACAGGCATTACCAAAAGATATATGATAATTGGCAGGCTTTAGTGCAGCCGGATGACGTGGTGCTGCTGCCCGGCGATATTTCCTGGGCCACCCGGCTGGAAGAAGCCAGGCACGACGTAGATTACCTGGGGTTATTGCCGGGCACCATCTATGCGGTGCCGGGCAACCATGATTACTGGTGGCAGGGCATTGCCAAAACCCGTGCCTTTGTACCGGGAAATGTAAAACTGATTCAAAACGACCATGCCCTGGTTGGGGATACCGCCATCTGCGGCACCCGGGGTTGGACTTGTCCCAACAGCCACCAATTTACCCAGCAGGATGAAAAAATCTATAAAAGAGAATTAATCCGGCTGGAAAATTCGCTGCGCAGCATCCAGGGCAGGCCCGGTGAAATTATTGTGTTGATGCATTTTATGCCTACCAACGAAAACCATGAACGATCCGGTTTTATTGATCTTTTTTGCCGGTTCAACGTCAGCCGGGTGGTGTACGGCCACTTGCATGACCGGGCCAGAAACTACCGGCTGCCGGATGAAGCATGGGGTATTAAATTTCACCTGGTCAGTGCGGATTACCTTAATTTTTCACCGGTATTAATCAAAGAGCAATGACATTCCGTATTGCCGCACGGTTTGATGGCATAAATGAAACCTTAATGATTATTTGCCAAAACAGTTGCAAAAATTTTCTAACCCGGTGTATACTTTTGTCATAGCTTGCCTTTGTGAAAGTTGGGAAAGGGGGAGAAAAATGCGGCTTAAACTGACCACACGGATTGTCCTGGGTTATTGTGTAATTTTAGCCATGGCAGCTCTCCTGGCCGGTGTTATGACCTACCAGGTACAGCAAATTGTAACGGAAATTGACGGTTTGCAAAAACACAACATTCGCACCATGGAAGGTATTGCCATCTCCTACTATGTGGAGGAGCAATCCTCTCTTATTAAAGAATACCTGATCACCGGTTCACCGGACGACAAAGCTAAGGTGGAGCAAAAAATCAAAGAAGCGCTGCAGCACGAAGAAGATTTAATTAAGATTACCCGGCAAAAGGTAAACCTGGACAGGATTACCAAAGTACATGAGTTAAATAAACAAATGGAACAAGTTTTTCAAAACCAAATTGTCCCGCTGGTGGAGCAGGGCCAGACTACCGAGGCGTTACGGGTTAAAACAGAGCAGTTTAACCCCCTGGCAAACCAATTAAAAGATGCGGTTAACGCTTATGTAGATTATAAGAAACAGGAAAGCAAGCTGGCCGAAAATAATTCCCTGCAGGCCAGCCTGGAAGCCAAAAAGGCTGCCGTTTCTTTTGGCGTGGTAGCCGTGTTGCTGGGCCTGTTATTCAGCTTTCTGTTTTCCCGGGCCATTACCCGGCCAATCAATCGCTTGGTGCAGGAAACAACGGTGGTGGCCGGCGGCGACCTGACCCAGAGGGTTGAGGTAATCGGGGAGGACGAACTGGCTCAGCTGGCCCGGGCCTTTAACCGGATGGTTGAAAACCTGCATCAAATGGCAAAACAAGTGGTGGATAAAAGCACCGGCCTGGCAGCCCACAGCCAGGAACTATCCGCAGCCACCCAGCAGGTAAGCGCTTCGGTGGAGGAAATTACCGGCTCCACCACTGAGCTGGCGGCAGCGGCCCAGCAGGAAGCAGCCGGCGCCGGCAATGCAGTGGAAGTTACCCGTCAGGTACAACTGGTGGCGGAACAGGGCGACCAGGCGGTTGGCCAGGCGGTGGAAAAAATGAATGCCATCGTCTCAAGGGTGGATCAAAGTTCCCGGCAGGTGGCCCGGTTGGGCGAAAGATCCCGGGATATCGGCAAAATTACCGATGTTATTACCGGCATTGCTGACCAGACCAATTTGCTGGCCTTGAACGCAGCCATTGAGGCAGCCAGGGCGGGCGAACAGGGCCGGGGCTTTGCCGTGGTGGCGGAAGAAGTACGGAAGCTGGCAGAACAGTCTTCCCAGGCGGCCAAAGAAATTAGCCAGATTATCAAACAAATCCAGCTGGAAACCGAACAGGCAGTTAAAGACATGAGTTTGGGCGTGCAGGAGGTGCACCAGGGTACCCAGGTGGTTGACGCGGCCGGCCAAGCCCTCAAAAAAATCCTGGAGCATGTGCAGGAAACTGTCACCATTATTGAAGAAATTGCCCGGGGGGCGGAACAAAACAGCCAGAACAGCCAGAACCTGGCGGCTGCCACCCAGCAGGTCAGTGCCAACGTACAGCAAATTGCTTCCACTGCCCAGGATTTAGCTAAAATGGGCGACGAGTTCCAGCAACTGGTTGCCAATTTTAAGGTATAGCAAGAAGGAAAGCTGCACTCTTGGTGCAGCTCAGAGTGTTGACAAAGGTTGTAAAACAAAGTGAGGTGGTATTATGATCCCCTGCCGGCGACTTGTCGAAGCACCGGTAACAGCACTTGATGAGCAAAGGAGCCATTGGGGTGGCGCCCACAGGACGTGGGCGCCGGCCGAACCGGGCCAGGAGGGCCCGTTTGAGGCGACCCCAAGGGCGAACGGAGCGAATCATAGTGCTGTCGGTGCGTAGACCGGAGCCAAAGGGGATCATAAACCACCGGTGATGTTTGTCTACAGTCTGAGCTGCACTATTGGTGCAGCTTTTTTAATATGGTAACGTTTTTATGTATTAATTAATATTGAACGAAATAAAAAGAAAAGCTACAATTTAGGTACAACCCCGGTGAAGCAAGATACCGGCCGGGCAGGAGGACAAGCAGGTGCGGCAAAACTACACTGTCAACATCCCGGAACTGGCACAATTTACCCAAATCATTATGGACCTGTCTGACGATTTGATTACTGTGATTGACCAACAGGGCATGATCGTTGCCATGAATACAGCAGCAAGCAGGTTGTTGGGGGTTCGGCCGGCGCAAATGATCGGCCGCTCCCTGGTGCAAGCTGTTTATGGCGGCAAGAAGTTTGATTATCAAGGCAATTACCTGAGCCCCCTGGTGGAAACCTTGGAAACCGGCCGGGAGTTTAAAAATATCGAAACCAAGATTAAATCACCTCTGTTAAAAAGTGACTTTGTTTGCCGTACCACCACAGGTCTGCTGCGGGATGCCCAAGGCTATGCCGCCGCTGCTTATGCTTATGACAAGAATTTAACCGAAGCCCGTTACCTGGAGCGGACTAATGAAAATTTAAAGGAGGTACTCCATACCCAGCAGTTGCAGACGGTGCTGGCCTTTACCGAGGCCATCGGCACCCGGGATAATTATACCCGGGGGCATTCCGAAAGGGTAGCGGAGTATGCCCAGATGATTGCCACCGCCATGGGGCTGCCGGATATAAGCCAGCTGGTTTACATAGCTGCCCTGGTACATGATGTGGGTAAAATCGGCATTCCGGAGCACATTTTAAACAAGCCGGGCCGTTTGACGGAAGCTGAGTACCAAGTGATAAAACAGCACAGCGTGCTGGGTGCCAATATACTAAAAAAAGTTGACAGTTTTTCCGACCTGGTGGCCATTGTCCGGGCTCATCACGAGCGTTACGACGGAAACGGCTACCCGGATGGCCTAAGGGGGGAAGAAATCCCCTTAATCAGCCGCATTATTTCGGTGGCTGATGCCTTTGAGGCCATGACTTCGGACCGCAGTTACCGCCGGCGGTTCAGCATTGAGCAGGCACTGGCGGAACTAAGACGTTGTGCCGGCAGCCAGTTTGACCCTGTTATTGTCGATAATTTTATTAAACTGGTCATAGGCACCGGCTGGGGGAAAAGTCTTGGTTGATTTTTATTTAATTGCCACAGGAGGTAAAACTTTTGGCTAAAAACATATTTCCCAAAGTGCAGGAAATGCTGGAGTTAAGAAAAATCAGCCTGGAGGAACTGGCCCGCCGAACCATGCTGGAAGTGTCCGATATTGAGGGCTTGAAGCAGTTTAACCCCAAAAAAGCCTCGCAGTTGGCGATTGTCCAGGCCATTGCCCTGGCCACCGGCATTAATGTGTATTATTTCCTTGGGGATGATGTGGTGGGACCTAAGCGCATTCTGGCCAGGCTCAACATATTTGACCGGCAAAGGCTGATGAACGGAGAACTGGCCCCCTTCCTGCGGCTAAGCAAAAAGCAGGCTGCCGGCCCAATCACGGATGAGGAACTGGACGCTATGATTCAGGTTATGCTGGAACAGGAAAAACACCCGGAATTGTAATTTTCACCAGCCGGCTGGGCAAATGAATCAGAGAGTATTTATTATCTGTTTTGCGGCACATTAAAAAGCAATCCGGATCGCCTTTTCGGCTGATACGGGTTGCTTTTAATGTGGTAATTAAAAGATATTAAGGTCTTCCCGGTCCTTTATGTGGTCGACGAACTGGCGGGCGGTGCGGCCGGAACGTTCGCTGTGCCAGAGAGTCCACTGCAGGGCCATTCGTTCTAAAACCTCCGGCGCCAACCGGATGCCTTCCTGGGCTGCCAGGTGCCGTACAATTTTTAAATATTCTTCTTTATCCGGCGCCATAAAGGTAATCTTTAGGCCAAAGCGGTCCACCAGTGAAAGTTTTTCCTGCATAGTATCGCCGGGATGAACTTCGCCGCTGTCTGCCACCCGGGTTGTTCGTTCGCCAAAATACTCCTTGATAAGATTTCGCTGGTTGGAGGTTACATAAATACAAATGTGAGAGGGCGGTTGTTCCAAGCTGCCCTCTAATTGAGTTTTAAATTCTTTATACTCTGTTTCGGTTTCCTCAAAAGACAGGTCATCAATAAAAATAATAAACTTGAGAGGGGTTTTTCTTAAATTGGCTGTCAGCTGCTGCAAACCTCCCAGGCTATGACGGGGCACCTGGATTAACCGTAACCCACGGTGACCGTACCGGTGCAGCAGAGCTTTAACGGTGGACGACTTGCCGGTACCCCTGTCGCCGTATAACAGCAGATTATGAGCGGGTTGTCCTGCCAGTAAGCGTTCTGTGTTATCCAGCACCTGTTTTCGCTGTAGTTCGTAACCAACCAACTGATGCAAGCGTATGGCATCAGGCTCCTCAATTCCCACCAGCCGGTAACCGGCGGCAGTTGCTTCCCAACGGAAGGCCCAGTAACGGGCAAACCGGCCAAAACCGACCTGTTGATAAAAACTTAAAAAGTCAGAAAACAGATCCGGCCAGTGCGGAGAGGAAAGTAATTTTTGTTTTAGCTCTAAAAACCGGCCCCAGGCCGGGTGACTTCCTTGACCGGAAAAATGGCAATTGTAGCCCGATAAAGGAAACAGGCCGGGGCAGTTATGAAAGATTTTCTCCAGGTCAGCCAGACCCTGCCGGCAAACCGCCTGCAGTTGACTGAGGTCATGCCGAAAGGCGTCCTGCAGCAGGGGGGCTATGTCCTGGCCGGCTGCTGCCTGCCGGGCCAGCCGGTGATCCTCAAACAGAATTAAATTAAGCAGGTGGTTTTGCCACGGATTGCCGGCCGGTGGCAGGTGCCGGTCGACGGAGGATTCCGTCAGAAGACCGGCCAATCGGGAGTATTCCGGCAGCAGGCTGCCGGCCGGTGTTGGAGATTGCCGGGAGGCAGCCTGTACTATGTTTTGAAAACATTGTACGGCAGGGTCGCCGGTAATACCTCGCCACAGGACCAGGCTGCTCAAGGCCTGATCCAGATAGGTTAGCTGCTGGTGCATGTTGTTCCCTCCGATAACGTAATTAAAGCAATAGTTCTCTCCCGATGTCCTTTATCCCTGCCTTACCGTGCCAGGGCCGCCTGCAATTGGCTTAACTCGGTAATAGGTTTCCGGCAGGTGAAATTTTCACAGAAATACACGGTTGCTTGGCCGTTCACCGGCAATTTATCCCTGGTCAGCGGCAGCAGCCTGGCCGGTTCTTCGGTATCGGCTCCTTCATAGCGGGCCATAATCACCCCGTGGGGTAAAAATGCACGCTGCACTGTCTGAATCATGCGGCGCAAAGAATCGTCCGCAGCTTCACCGGTCAGCACAATTTCCAGGGGCGGTTCCTGCAACAAGTAAGCCGCTATCATAAAGAAAGAGTAACCGGCCGGGTATTGCTCCACTTGTTGGGCAAAGCCGGTTAGCTGCCGGTGGGCCAGTTCCGCAAAGCGGTCATTACCGGTCAAACGAGCCAGCCGAATCAGGTTAACGGCAGCCACCGAATTACCGGAGGGAAGGGCGCCGTCGTATATTTCCTTGGGCCGGCTGATTAATTGTTCACTGTCCTTGCCGTAGAAGAAAAAACCTCCATGCTGTTGATCCAGAAACAATTCAATCATATCTTCGGTTAGCCGGACAGCCTCAGCCAGATAATCTGTATCGAAGGTTGCTTCATACAGCTCCAGCAAACCCCAGGCCAGAAAGGCATAATCGTCCAGATAGGCAGGGAAGGCAGCTTCACCGTCACGAAACCGGGCCAGTAA
The DNA here is from genome assembly GCF_000315365.1 of Desulforamulus hydrothermalis Lam5 = DSM 18033. Lineage (NCBI taxonomy): Bacteria > Bacillati > Bacillota > Clostridia > Eubacteriales > Peptococcaceae > Desulforamulus > Desulforamulus hydrothermalis. The sequence continues at coordinate 162,630 of NZ_CAOS01000008.1, read as the reverse complement.
ACGGCCGTCCGGACGACGTAATCGCTGATTAATAAAGTTAACCGCTTTGACGGCGGCTGTCCGGTAGACCTCGCTGTGGAATACCCTGGCACCCCGGGACAGTGCGGCAATCATTAAGCCGTTCCAAGCGGTAAGAATTTTATCATCTTTAAAGGGATGCACCCTTTTAGACCGCGCTTTAAACAACAGGGAACGGCATTTTTCCATGCCCTTGACCAGGTCAGCCAGTTCAATGCCCAGTTCGGCGGCAAACCGCCGGGGGTCCTGGCCGATCAGGTTAGGTATATTGCTGCCCTCAAAATTTCCCTGGGCAGTTATATTATAATAACGGCAAAAAATTTCCCCGTCCGGCTGACCCAGAATATCCACCACTTCCTGAGGCTGCCAGAGATAAAACTTGCCTTCCGTGCCTTCCGAGTCGGCATCCTCAGCCGAGTAAAAGCCGCCCTCCGGGGAGGTCATGTCACGCAAGACATAGGCGAAGATTTCCTTGGCTATGCGGCCAAAGCGCATATTACCGGTAACCTGATATGTTTCTAAGAAAGCCAGGGCCAGCAGGGCGTTGTCGTACAGCATTTTTTCAAAATGGGGCACCAGCCACTTGTGATCCACCGAGTAGCGGGCAAAACCAAATCCGATATGGTCATAAATGCCGCCCCGGTGCATGGCGTCCAGGGTTTCCTCTACCATGGTTAAGGCTTGGGGCTGCTTAGTTTTATAATAATACCTGAGCAAAAACATCAGGTTATGCGGGGTAGGAAACTTGGGAGCAGTGCCAAACCCCCCGTAGGAAGCATCATAATTTCTTGCCAGCAGCCGGTAGGCTTGATCCAAAATATCTGCCGGCAGTTGACCGGGGGATACAGCCGCTTCCTGATGCAAGTGGGCAGTTAATTGTTCGCCCATGGCCAGTAATGAAGGGCGTTCATGTTCCCACAGCCAGGCAATGCGCGTAAGGATTTCTATTAAACCGGGACGGCCGTAATTTGTTTCTTTTGGAAAATATGTACCGGCAAAAAAGGGCTTTTGCTGCGGCGTCATGATGACGGTTAACGGCCAGCCGCCCGAACCGGTCAGGGCCTGGCAGACACTCATATATATTTGGTCAACATCCGGGCGTTCTTCCCGGTCTACCTTAATTGATACAAAGTACTTGTTTAACACCTCAGCCACATCCGCCGACTCAAAGCTTTCCCGCTCCATAACGTGGCACCAGTGACAGGTGCTGTAGCCGATAGACAGAAAAATTGGCTTATCTTCTGCCTTAGCCTTGGCGAAGGCTTCCTCACCCCAGGGAAACCAATTGACGGGATTATGGGCGTGTTGCAGCAGGTAGGGTGATTTTTCATTAATTAAAAGATTGGTACTGCGGGTTGCAATTTTAGACATTTTTTACCCCCTTGATTCTGTTTGCGATTAGTATACTTCAAAAAATAAACTGTTACTGACATGGTTATAAATTTATTCAAAAATAAAACCCGAGGGGTTGGTGAGAACCAACCGGCACTCGGGTTTTACAATTTAACCTTATTTGCCAAGCGAGATGGCCCGGGGCAATCTTTTCGGCAAGCGGGGGCTAATCAGGCAGCAAGCATTACCCCTGGCAGCGTTTCTGATGGTTTGTGCGGTAGACTTAAGTGTAGTGCAGAGATGGGGTGATATTTCAATATTTAGCTTGGGATGATGCATGGTGTAGCGGGTATTGGCAGGACACTGCCGGCATTTTTCCTGCTGTTGCTGCATAAATTCCAGTTGTCGTGCGGTAGGGCGGATATAACCCTTTTCGCAATGCTCAAAGAAATCCTTAATGCCCAACGGATCGTCTTCCACCGGGCAATGGCAAACGATATCTACAGCAGACGGGTTGCTGTTAAGATGGGAAGTGACCAACTGGCAGACAGTCAGACCCAGGGAACCCTTGGCTTGCAACGGGCAAGCGGTGTTCCGGCAAGCTGAAACGTCTTCTTGTTGGCAAGCCTTGCGGATATTGACAACTTCTTGAAAATTATTTACCTGTAGCATATTGTAACCTCCATAAAGGCTGTAGTTTTCAAGGTCGGTAAGCAAATTTTGTTTAATTTAGGTTTAGGATGACATCATTCGACATCGGCTAGTCAAATCCTCTTTATAATTATATTTTTTTTGAAGTTTTTTAAATAGTTACAAAACACTGATATATATTTTTTGAATTATCAGATATTACCGGCAAAACTGAATTTTTGAACCGATATGTAATAAAAAACAGCCTCACCCGAGGCAAGGCTGCGGTTAACCGTTTATAGTTTCAGCATATTTAAGGATTCTTGCCAACAACTCATCCCGCTTGGCATTAATAGCTGCAAAATCCATAGCCGGAATGTAATACTGCTCCATTACATCGTGTTCGGCCTTTGCCGCAGCAATATAGCTGATGGCTCGGCCGATGGCGGCATTTAAACGCTCACCGGCACACTTAATTTCTTTATCGTAAAGGGAAAGTATCGACCGGTCCAGGTATTGGTTAAGATCCTTAATTTTAACCTTCTTTAAACCGGGGATATCCTGAATTTTAAAGGTAATACCCGGCACGTCTTTCAGCACGGCTATTTTTAAAGCAGGCATAATTACCAAATCAACAGCTGCGGGTTCAAAGGCGCAGTGATATACCTCGGTGTCCAGACCGTGCATATGCATGGCTTTAGCTATGGTGCCCACCACTTGGGAACCAATTGTGCCGGCCTCGCCGGTAATAAAGTAAAGTTTTTTAACTCCGTCCAGTACGGTTTCTAAAAAGTGTGCCTGACCCTGGGGTGTCAGGGCGGTAGCAAACAAATGCCTATCCTGAGGCACCCTGGTAAATTGCAGCTGTCCGTCCTCCATCACATCTTCCAGGATATCTTCCGCAATACTGTGGATGATTCCATGCACGCCGGCCATGTTAATGGCTTCAGTATAATAACTGTCCAGCTCGTCTTTAATAACTTTAGCTTCGGCCAATTGGCTGTAAGCAATTTTGAATAAACGGGCCACCCGGGCATTGCTTTTTAACACCGCTTGTTTATTTTCCAACAGCTTGCTTTCATCCCAAAAATCACCAAGGTGAATTATTTCATCCACGGCACCCGGGTTTTTGGGGTCTACAACATGCGGGGCCGTACCGTCCAGCAAGGCGACACCGATGGCCGGTATGCAGACCCCGTCCAGTGAACCGTTGTCGGAAGAACAGCAGTGAAATTCCACATCGTAGCCCAGTTCAAGCATCTTTTCGCCAATGTAGCGCATCAGGGTAGATTTGCCCACGCCGGGTCCACCCTTAATAACCAGGATGCGAGTGGCATCCGGTTTAATAATATAGTCGTAATAAGAGTAGAAGCCGCGGCAGGTATTTCCCCCGGGAAAAACTTTCTTCAGTTTTCCTTGGCTCATAAATTTACCTCCTTGTAAAAATTTGGCCGGCATGCCATAAAAAAGCACCACGCAGCAGGCCTGGTTGCTCTCAAACCACAGTGGCGCTTAACGGCGGAGTCACCTCTTTGTGATTCCTGACGGATACTAAATTAATAATTAAGCAAAAGGGAAAGTATGACTGGAAAATATTGCAATAAAATGTGCTAAGGTTTGTAAACTTGAATATATATGCCTGTGTGTTTATTTTTTATTAACTTGACATATAATTACAAGGCTTACCATAATAAATATTAAATAAGAAAAATTACTATTTAGTTGCTGTAAATTTTAAAACGATATGATTGATTGGGAGGGGAAAGAATGAAAAGATTTGTTTTATTTGCCACGCTGGTTTGTTTTACTGCTTTGCTGCTGGGCGGTTGTGGCCTGACAGCCCGGCCCACTGCCGGCAACCAGGGAAAACTAAAAGTATACACCGCCATTTACCCGCTTTACGACTTTGCCAGGCAAATTGGCGGTGACCGGCTGATGGTTAAAAATATTGTGCCTGCCGGGGCAGAACCCCATGACTGGGAACCCAGCCCCCAGGATGTAGCAGAAATTTCCCAAGCGGATGTTTTAATACTGAGCGGCACCGGGGTAGAACCCTGGGCGGACAAAGTGCTAAGCGTGATTGATCAGAACAAGGTTGCTGTAATTTATGCCGGCCGGCATATCGATCTAAGCAAAGGCATCCAAGCGGCCCAAGAGCCCCACCGGCAGAGCCAAGCAAACCATCCGCACGAGCATGACCAACTGGACCCGCATGTTTGGCTTGATCCCCTGCATGCTAAAACTATGGTGGATAACATACTGGCCGGCCTGGTGAAAGCAGATGAAAAAAATAAGGACATTTATGAGGCCAACGCCCAGGCCTATAAAAAAGAACTGGAGCAGCTGCACCAGGAATTTCAAAGAGAACTGGCCGGTGCCCAAATTAAAGAATTTATTACCTCCCACGATGCCTTTGGTTATCTGGCTAAACGATATAACCTGACCCAGGTGCCGGTGAGAGGGCTTACAGCTGAAAGCGAGCCCAGTCCCGCCGATATGGCGGCCGTGGTAAAACTGGCCCGTGAGAAAAATATCAAGCATATCTTTTTTGAAACCATGGTCAGTCCCAAAGTATCCCAGGCCATAGCAGCCGAGCTGGGGGGGCAGACGCTGGTATTGGATCCTCTGGAAAGCTTATCTGAGCAGGATATGGCCAAAGGTAAGGATTACCTTGCGGTGATGCGGGAAAACCTGCAAAATTTAAAAATTGCCCTGGCGGTTCAATAATCACAACAAGCTGACGTCCGCCCCCAAAACGCCAATGATTTGCTGCCCGGACAGGATGGGTACGGATACTGTCAAACACGGTTGCCGGGTAATGGCTGAAATATAAACCGGCGAAACAAACACATTACCTTGCATGGCTTTTTGCCACCACTGCCGGACTTTTGCATTGGCAAGGCCGGCGGCCGGTTCCGAGAAGATGAAAATCCCTGTTTGATCATTGGACCAAATGGCTTCAATGTCTGGGTTATCCTTTTTAATCTGCCACAGCAAGTTTTGATGCCGGAGAGGATCCAAGGCAATAATATCCGTCCGGGCGGCTGTTTCGGCAAGCAGGCTTTTAATTTTATTAATACGGGAAATTGTTGCCTGCCGGATCTCGTAGTTCAATTGATGTCCGGCAGCAGTTTTTTCTAATTGATTGGCTAAATCGGACATCAGTTTGCCGGTATGAACCACCATAGTCAAATCTTTTTCCCTTAATTCTAGGACTGATGCCACTTGCTGCAGGCTGCTGTTAATATCGCACAGTGCTTCCCGGGCGGTGTGGTTGACTTTATAAATGAAATTAAAACTTTGGCTAAATACTTGTTGTATATTGCTCAACTTATCGGTGGCAGATGTTGAAGTATCCAAACTATGGTTGATGCTGGCCACCACATTGGCCACATCCTGGCGGATAAGTTCCAATACATCGGCCGTTTGTTTAACGGCACCGGCTGTCAGGTCGGACAACTTGCCAATCTCGGCTGCCACCACGCCAAATCCCCGCCCGTGTTCACCGGCCCGGGCAGCTTCAATAGCAGCGTTTAAAGCCAGCAGTTTAGTTTGACCGGATATGGCGCCGATGTTTTGGGAAATTATTTCTACTTGTTCCACTGATTCCTTTAGTGTGCTAATGTGATAATGCAGTTGTTGGTTATTGTTGGCAATTTCTGCAATGGCATCGTTTACTGCCCGAACCGCTTGTATGTTCTCTTGCAAAGCTTTTTCACTGGCCATAAAATCTTTTTCTAAAATTTCACCGGTAGCCTGCACAGTGACTGCAGTATCTTGAATTTGTTTAAAAGCTGAAGCAATATCAGCGGTTGAGCTAACCGAAACAGCCAATTGATCAGCAGCGGCTCGGACTTGTTGCGATGTTAACTGAATCTCCTGGGCCAGATGACGGGTTTTTTCTGTTAAGCCACAAATTGCCTGCTTTAAGTTAGCCAAACCTTTTACATCCAAATTAGCAAATTGGCAAACGGCAGGCAGTTTAATTTTTTGCCAGTGAGAACATTCCTGTTCGATTTTGAGAATTAGCGCCGCATAACGTTTCTGCAGCCAGCCAAAAGCCATTGCACCACCCGCCGCTGCCAGGATAAAACCACCTAAAAATTCATAAACAGCCACTGTAATCTTCCTCCCTTAAAAAAATAAACGCCTGCCTCCTTGAGAGTCAGGCGCCGGTGCCAATATTTTGCAATACATCCTTGTATCAAAAATAATAATAACATAAGTAATGTCAGGGAGAAAAAGAAAAAGGTAAAAAATACATAATACTTTAAGAGCTAACATATTTGCACCCGGTAAGTTGCCAGCCAGGTATTGATCTGGTACAGGTAGGCTATCAGCTGCGGGCCGGTCATCAGCTGGCCGAACCAGGGCCGGCTGAAATTGTCATTTTCCTCCTGTACCAGGGAGCGGACGGCATCTACATTAATCAGCTGCAGCAAAGGTGAGGAGGGCTGGTTTAAAATATCCTGCAGCAGGCTGCGAACTGATGCCAGGTAAGCCGGGTGATGGGTTTTCGGATAAGGACTCTTGCGGCGTTCCAGCACATCCTCCGGCAGCAGGTCTGCCAGGGCCAGGCGCAAAAGACCTTTTTCCCGGCCGTGGAAATTTTTTATTGACCAGGGTATGTTCCAAACGTATTCTACCAGGCGGTGGTCACAAAAGGGTACCCGTACTTCCAGACCGGAGGCCATACTCATGCGGTCTTTGCGATCCAACAGGGTTTGCATAAACCAAACCATGTTCAAGTAAAACATTTCCCGCCGCCGGGCCTCCATCTTATCTTCGCCCGGCAGTTTGGGAACTTCGGCCAGGGTTTCCCGGTAGCGGGCGTTAATATATGCGGCCGGTTTAATGTACTGTACCAGCTCGGGGGAGAGCAAACTAATTCGCCGCTCAACGGACTGGGACCAGGGAAAAGTATTGGCCAGCAAATCAGCTTCCCGGTGAAACCAGGGGTAACCGCCGAATATTTCGTCGGCACACTCACCGGACAGGGCCACCGTGGCCTCCTTTTTTATGGCCCGGCAAAACAGGTACAGGGAAGCGTCCACATCCGCCATACCCGGCAGATCCCTGGCCAGCATGGCAGGTTTCAGCGATTCCACCAGCTGGGGCGTTTGGAGCAGCACATAATGATGTTGCGAACCTATATAATCAGACATGCGTTTAATCCAGGGGGCGTCGTCATCCGGCTGAAAAAGGTTGGCCTTAAAGTAGCGCCGGTTATCAACATAATCCACTGAATAAGTGTGCAGGGGGCCGCTGCCTTGCTTTTTATAAGCGGCGGCAGCAAAGGCCGACAGGGCGCTGGAATCCAACCCGCCGGACAACAGGGTGCATACCGGCACGTCAGCCACCAGTTGACGGGTGATGGCATCCTCCAGCAGCCAGCGTACTTTACTAACGGTGGTAAACAGGTCATCAGGGTGGGGCTGGCTGACCAGGCTCCAATAACGCCCGATGCGTATCTGATTGTCCTGGTAGATCAGATAGTGGCCGGGCCGCAGTTCGCAGACGTTTTTAAAAACTCCATGGCCGGGTGTACGGGCAGGGCCCAGGGCAAATATTTCGGCCAGGCCGTCGGCAGCCAGCTCGGGTTTTACCAGTGGATGGGCCAGCAAAGCCTTTAACTCACTGCCAAAGATTAAGCTGTCGCCCCGCCGGGCATAAAACAACGGCTTAACGCCCAGGCGATCCCGGGCCAGGAACAGGCATTGTTCTGCTTCCTGCCAAATGGCAAAAGCAAAAATACCGTTAAATTTTTCCACACAGGCCGGTCCCCACTCCATGTAAGAGGCCAGCAACACCTCGGTATCCGAATGCCCGCTAAAGGTGTAACCGCGGTAGATTAACTGCCGGCGCAGCTCCGGAGTATTATACAGCTCGCCGTTATAGACAATGACAAAGGTGTTATCGCCCCTCGTTCGTACCATGGGCTGGGCGCCGCCGGCCGGGTCAACCACGGCCAGGCGCCGGTGGCCCAGGGCGACCCGCTGGGCATACCAATAGCCTTCGGCATCCGGCCCCCGCTTGGCTAAAGCGGCGGTCATGGTTTCTAAAATGGCCCGGTCACGGGGCAGTTGAATTGGCGAACCGGCCCATCCTGCTATACCGCACATGTGCTGTCAACTCCTTACAATGTTTTTGGGCATAAAAATAAACGCCACCCGTTAAAGACAACTCTTTAACCAAGTGGCGCCATTGCCCTGGTGTCACTTCTCAGTGACATTTTGCTGTTATACTCCATCCTACGCAGCCGGTTGGCCAAATGTACGCGGTAATTTTTGGCACACCTTTTATTTGTACGAAAAGTTAGAAAAAACTTACTGAACTGGACTTTCCCTTTGGATAGTTTTACAATAAGTATTCAAAGGGTTTTGGAGGTATCAGATTTGTTTGGAAGGCGCGTCCTGCTGGCAGACCCGGATCCGGAGTTTAGAAAAAAACTAAAAGATTTACTGCAGCAGCACGGTTACCTGGTGGCGGCCGAAACCGAGGATGGCCGCAGCACCCTGCAGGCAGCCTTTCAGAGCCAGCCCGACATCATTATTATGGAGGGGAAGCTGCCGGGTTGCAAGGGGCTGGAAGTGGCCAGGGTGATTGAAGAACACCACCTGGCGCCGGTGGTATTATTAACCCACCACTGTCACCGGGAACTGATCGAAGAAGCTAAATTTTCCTCGGTGCTGGGCTATTTAACTAAGCCCATCGATGAAGCCAACCTCATACCAACGCTGGAAATGGCCCTGGCCACATTTAAACGGCTGGTTAAAATTGAACAGGAAAACCGCCGGCTCAAGAAAATGCTGGAGGAAAAGAAACTGGTAGATCAGGCTAAAAGGCTGCTGGCAGAAAAAAAGAATATCAGTGAACAGGCGGCACATCGCTACTTGCAGAAATTAAGTATGGATCACAGCACTTCGCTGGCCAAAATAGCCAGAAAAGTTATTTTGTCTTTATCCGGTGAAGCATAATTGTTGGTGGGATGTATACAATATATCTACCGCCATTTAATTGACGAATTATTTATCAACAAGTATATTAATGTCAAGTAAATAATTTCAGGGGCAAAGGGGTCCCAACCGGAACGCAGGCGATGACCTGAGTTCCGGTTGGGATTTTTTGTTTTTAAGCCGGAACGCTTCTCCGTTTGACTTTGCCGTTAATTAACGCTGAGGAGGGGAAACATGCAGCCTGTTACCGCCCAGGAAGTGATGGAAAAAGCCCAGGAATATCATGTCAAGTTTGTGCGTCTGCAGTTTACTGATATCCAGGGGTCTTTTAAAAATATTGCCGTTACGGTTGAAGAATTGGCAAGAGCCTTGCAATCAAAGGTAGGCTTTGACAGCGCTGTGCTGGAGGGGCAATACGGTTCCCGACAAAGGGATGTATTTTTAAAGCCGGATCCCGTAACCTTTCAGGTATTCCCCTGGCGTCCCCGGGAAGGAGCGGTGGCCCGCCTGATTTGTGATGTGGTTGATGCGGCGGGCAGGCCTTATCCTGGTTGTGTCAGAAGCAAACTGAGAGAATCCCTGCAGGTGTTTGCCAAAACAGAGTTAGACCTTACTGTGGGAGCCGAGATAGAATTTTTTCTGTTTCACACCGACCAGCAGGGCCGTCCCTTGCCGCAACCCCATGACAGCGGCGGCATTTGTGATTTAACACCCATAGATTTGGGGGAAAACGCCCGCCGTGATATGGTACTGACACTGGAGGAAATGGGCTTTCAAATAGTTGCCAGTCATCACGAAAATGCCCCCGGCCAGCATGAGATTGTGCTGCGGGAAGAAAGCCCCTTGAGTATGGCTGATAAAATTGCCACCTTTAAATTTGTGGTGCGCACCATTGCCCAGCGCCATGGTTTGCATGCTTCCTTTATGCCCAAACCGCTGGCCAAACACAGTGGTTCCGGCATGGCCTTAAATCTTTGCTTGTGGCGCCAGGATGCCAATGTCCTGGATGACCCGGCCGGCCCGTACGGCCTGAGTTCGCTGGCGGGTGGCTTTATCGCCGGTATTACCGATCATGCTTCGGCCATTACGGCAGTAGCCAATCCGCTGGTAAATTCGTATAAACGGCTGGGCAATTCTGAATTAGACCGGGTGTTAAAAGGATGGTCCGAAGGCAACAGAAATTCCATGATGCGGGTACCCGCCCGGCGGGGCCAGGATACCCGCCTCATCCTGCGCAGTCCGGATGCTACTTGCAACCCTTATTTAACCCTGTCCTTAATTATGCAGGCGGCCCTCAAGGGGATTGAAGAAAAGCTCCCGCTGCCGGTTTCGCTGGATGAGGATGTTACCTTAGACCGGGTGCCGAGAAACCTGGGCGAGGCCCTGGAAGCCCTCAGCCAGGATCGGTTTGCCCGGCAGGTGTTGGGTGATCATATCTATGAGCGCTACATGGAAATAAAACGCCAGGAGTGGGATGAGTTTCACTATGATGTTCACCCCTGGGAATTGGCCCGCTACCTTACCAATTACTAAGCAAAAATTGAAGGTATAGCCTTCTTAAAAAATAAAAACATGTTCAGGAGGTATTAGTAATGACTTACAGTAAAGGCACCAACGCCAGTACCGCTACTCTCACCAAACTGCGCACACCCGAAAGCTACTGTCCTTTCAGCGGCATGTGCACCACCTGTTTGGACGGCTGCCCGGGCTTTTGCGAAATAGGCAAATCAGCCGTCCGGGGCAAAGAGGTTCTTTATCCCCAGCCCTTTGGCAAGATTACATCCGCTTCCCAAAAGGACTATCCCATTGATTATTCACACTTTAATATTATGGGTACCGCAGTAGGAGCCCATGGTATCGAAGCGGACCCCGATAAGGCTATTTTCCCGGCAGTAAACCTGGATACCTACCTGGGTGCCAACAAAGACCTCAAGCTGTCCACCCCCATTGTAGTGGCAGCTATGGGTTCCACCAACGTGGCTGCAGATAACTGGGACCACCTGGCAGCCGGCTGTGCCATTTCCGGTGCCGGTATTGCCATCGGCGAAAACGTCTGCGCCATGGACCCCAATGTAGAAATTAAAAACGGACGTGTCGTTCATTCCCCCAACCTGGCCAAACGTGTCAAAGACTTCCAGGAATGGTATCAAGGGGCAGGATTTATTGCTGTGCAGGCCAACGTGGAAGATACCAACCTGGGCGTGCAGGAATATGCCATTGAAAAACTGGGCGTTGAAGCGGTAGAAATTAAATGGGGCCAGGGCGCCAAAGACATCGGCGGCGAAGTAAAACTGAACACACTGGAACGGGCACTGCAGTTAAAGGGCCGCGGCTATATCGTGTTGCCCAACCCGGAAGACCCCAAAGTGCAAGAAGCCTATCAAGCCGGTGCCTTTAAAGAGTTTGAACGGCACTCCCGTATCGGTATGGTTACTGAAGAAGGTTTCTTGAAGCGGGTAGAAGAACTGCGGGCAGCCGGGGCCAAGTATATTTTCTTAAAAACCGGTGCTTACCGTCCGGCAGACCTGGCCCGGGCCGTTAAGTTTGCTTCGCTGGCTAAGATTGACCTGCTGACAGTGGACGGCGCCGGCGGCGGTACCGGCATGAGCCCCTGGCGCATGATGAATGAATGGGGCGTACCCACGGTATACATCCAGTCGCTGCTGACCCAATACTGCGATAAACTGGCTGCCAAGGGCGAATATGTACCGCCCATCGCCATTGCCGGCGGCTTCACTCTGGAAGACCATATGTTCAAAGGCTTTGCCATGAGTGCCCCCTATGTGAAGGCTATTGGCATGGCACGTTCCGCTCTTACCGCTGCCATGGTGGGCAAGAATATCGGTGAAATGCTGAAGAGCGGCAAGGTTCCCAATGAGTATAAGAAGTACGGCGAAAACCTGGAGCAAATCTTCATTAACGCATCCGCCTTGAAGGAAAAACTGGGCGATCGCTTTGCCGACCTGCCGGTAGGCGCCATTGGCGTTTACACCTACTTTGAGCGCCTGGCCCAGGGCCTGCGCCAATTTATGTGCGGCGCCCGCAAGTTCAGCCTGGAATACATTACCCGGGATGACCTGGTGGCTTTAACCCCGGAAGCAGCTCAGATCAGCGGCATTAAATACGTTATGGAAGCTGATGCCGACGAAGTGGAGCAAATTCTTGGCTAACCCTTCCCGGCCGGATTGTGTATACTTGACTAAAGACTATTGACTGATTATCAAAGGTACTCTATAATACAGCTATAGTTGAATACAAGGGATACAATGATGTATCTTATCATGGCAATGTTGCCCGGACAGGTGGTGTACCTGTCTGGGCTTTTTGCGTTTGAGAGGTGATCCCGGTGGCGAATCCACGAATTGTCATCGTAGATGCAGATGAGGCGTGGTGCAAGCATATCAAAACCTTGCTAGGAAAACTGGGCTGCCTTGTTGTGGGAGATGCTTCTGACGGTCCCGGTGCGCTGCAATTGGTGCGCAACCGACACCCGGATTTGTTAATCATTCAGGATTGTTTGCAGGGTATCAGCGGCCTGGAGGTAGCCCGTATTATGTATGAAGATCAGTTGGGGCCGGTAATTTTAACTACCGATTACTTGCGGCAGGATACCATCGAGAAAGCGCGGGAGGCCCGGGTATTCAGCATACTCCAAAAACCTGTGGAGGAACATGCCTTATGGCCGGCAGTGGAATTAGCATTAGCTAATTATCAGGAAATTGTTAAACTGGAAAAACAGCTCAAAGACCTGCGGGACACCCTGGAAACCCGAAAACTGGTGGAAAAAGCCAAGGGTATTCTGATGCAAACCATGAAACTAAGCGAAGAAGAAGCATATAAACGCATGCAAAGGCAGAGTATGAACAAGCGCATTTCCATGCGGGCTGTGGCGGAAGCGATTATTTTAGCGCACAGCATTAAATAAACCTAATCAACCAGACAATTGAAAAACTAAATCGGTACAATGATGTCCGCGGCAATGGCGCCTGTTGGTGGAGGGATAAGCACTGTCCCTTCATCATGGGGCGTTTTATTTTTTATTAAAAACCAAGAAAGGTGGAGAAACATGGACGCTTTTACCAAAAAAGAAGTACTGGAAAAGGCCCGGGAGATGGGAGTTAAATTTATCCGCTTGCAGTTTACAGATATTTTCGGAGTATTAAAAAACGTGGCAATTACCGTTGAACAACTGGAAAAGGCCCTGGACGGCGAGCTGATGTTTGACGGATCCTCTATTCACGGTTTTACCCGCATCGAGGAATCGGATATGTATCTCCGGCCGGACCCAAATACCTTTGTGGTATTTCCCTGGCGGCCCCGGGAAGGAGCGGTGGCCCGGTTGATTTGCGATATCTACAACCCTAACGGCACCCCCTTTGAAGGCTGCCCCCGTTATGCCCTGAAAAAAGTGCTGGCCGAGGCAAAGGAAATGGGCTACACCATGAATGTGGGACCCGAGTGTGAGTTTTTCCTGTTTCATGTAGACAAGGAAGGCCGCCCCACCACGCAAACCCATGACCAGGCCGGTTATTTTGACATGACTCCCGTTGACATGGGCGAAAATGCCCGGCGCTTTATGGTATTGACATTAGAAGAAATGGGTTTTGAAATTGAGGCTTCACACCACGAAGTAGCACCCGGCCAGCACGAGATAGATTTTAAATATTCAGATGCCTTGGATGTGGCGGATAAAATTATGACCTTTAAGTTTGTGGTGCGTACCATTGCCCAGCGGCATGGTTTGCATGCCACCTTTATGCCTAAGCCGATCTTCGGCATCAACGGCTCCGGCATGCATATGAACCAATCATTGTTTACCCTGGATGGCCAGAATGCTTTTTATGATCCCGACACACCGGATCAACTGAGTGAAACCGCAAAATACTATATCGGTGGTTTAATTAAGCATGCCCGGGCTTTTGCTGCTCTTACCAATTCCAGCGTAAACTCCTACAAGCGGCTGGTACCCGGCTACGAGGCGCCCTGCTATGTGGCCTGGTCATTGGCCAACCGCAGCAGCTTAATCCGTATCCCGGCCAAACGGGGCATGTCCACCCGGGTGGAGCTGCGCAACCCTGACCCGGCCTGCAACCCCTACCTGGCCATTGCGGCTGCTTTAAAGGCAGGATTAGACGGTATAAAAAATAAAATTACCCCTCCGGCTCCTACCGAAAGCAATATTTACCATATGGATGCGGCCCAGCGGGCGGCGGAGGGCATTGTGAGTCTGCCGGCCAGCTTGCACGAGGCCGTCAAGGAACTGCAGGCCAACCCGGTTATCTCATCCGTGCTGGGGGATCACATCTTAAACCGCTTTGTGGAAGGCAAAATGGAAGAGTGGGATGATTTCCGAACCACTGTTCACGAATGGGAAATTAAGAAGTACCTGACCATGTACTAGGTAGTAAGATTTGCCGCCGGAAAATATTAACGGTGGTTTATGATCCCCTTTGGCTCCGGTCTACGCACCGACAGCACTATGATTCGCTACGGTGGCCCTTGGGGTCGCCTCAAACGGGCCCTTCTGGCCCGGTTCGCCTGGGCGCCCACATCCTGTGGGCGCCCCCAATGGCTCCTTTCGCTCATCAGGTGCTGTGACCGGTGCTTCGACAGGTCGCCGACAGGGGACCATAAAACCACCTCACTTTGTTTTACAACCTTTGTCTTCGTCTGACCTTACCCGCCTGGGTAAGGTTTACCTTTTTTGTTTGAAAAAGTATACATAATTCTTGAGGGCAGGGTATGGATTTCTGTTGAAAATTTGCTATACTGATATTACAATTGCATAAAGCACAACGGTGTGCTTGGTTATTAGGCAACGAGGCCTGCAGCGGGTAAGTTTTTTCATGCCCTGCGTGTAGGTTTTTTTGTTTATGTGATATAATACTTCTTGTAAATTTTAGCAGAAAGGTGTGTTATTGTGGCTAAACTGACTAACGACGATGTTAGGCAATTGTGTAAGGACCTACATGTAAAGTTTATCCGCTTGCAGTTTACCGACATTTTCGGGGTATTAAAAAACGTCGCCATCACCGTTGAGCAGCTTGATAAAGCCCTGGAAGGAGAAATGATGTTTGACGGCTCCTCCATTGAGGGTTTTGTGCGCATTGAAGAATCGGATATGTACCTGCGGCCGGATCCCAACACCTTTGTGGTATTTCCCTGGAAACCGCGGGAGGGTGCAGTGGCCCGCCTGATTTGTGATATTTATAATCCGGACGGCACCCCTTTTATCGGTGACCCCCGTTATGCCCTGCGCCGGGCCATTGCTGAAGCGGCCGAAATGGGGTACACCATGAATGTAGGGCCTGAGGCGGAGTTTTTCTTATTCCATGTGGATGCCGACGGGCGTCCTACCACCAAAACCCATGACCGGGCCGGTTACTTTGATATGACACCCATCGACCTGGGGGAAGACGCCCGCCGGGATATGGTCTTAACCCTGGAACAGATGGGGTTTGAAATAGAGGCTTCCCACCATGAAGTGGCACCGGGTCAGCACGAAATCGACTTTAAATATTCCGATGCCCTGGATGTTGCGGATAAAATTGTTACCTTCAAGCTGGCTGTGCGCACCATTGCCCAGCGCCACGGTTTGCATGCCACCTTTATGCCCAAGCCGGTTTTTGGCATGGCCGGTTCCGGCATGCACTTAAACCAGTCCCTGATTACCATGGATGGCCAGAATGCCTTTTATGATCCCAATGCTCCCATTGGCATGAGTGAAGTAAGCATGCAATATATTGCCGGGCTGATGAACCATATCCAGGCCATTTCGGCCATTACCAACCCCACTGTCAACTCATACAAGCGTCTGGTTTCCGGTTACGAAGCGCCGGTCTATGTGGCCTGGTCATCCCGCAACCGCAGCCCGCTAATTCGTATTCCGGCTAAACGGGGGATGTCCACCCGCATTGAATTGCGCAGCCCGGATCCTTCCTGCAACCCCTATTTGGCGCTGGCCGTTTGCTTAAAGGCCGGTCTGGACGGTATTAAGAAGAAGATGGTACCGCCGCCGCCCTGTGACAGGAACATTTATGAAATGACCCTGGCAGAGCGCCAGGCCCTGGGTATTGGCAACCTGCCGGAGAACCTGGCGGAGGCTTTAAAAGCCCTGGCTGCCGATGAAGTAATTAAAGAAGCACTGGGGCCGCATATTTTTGAAAGATATATGGAAGCCAAAACCATTGAGTGGGATCGCTACCGGATGCAGGTAAGCCCCTGGGAGTTGGAAGAATATCTCACCAAATTCTAATACATTTTTATTAGAAAAAGTAAGGTTTGGCCCGGCTAGCGCCGCTCACAGAGGGTTTGCCTTAGCCCGGGCCTCCTTATCCCTAAATATATACAGAATATTCTGTAAATTAATATTGTGCAGTTTTTGGAAAGGGCAGGTGTTTTAACATGACTAGTGCCGGATTTCCCCGCCAACAGGGTTTATACGACCCGCAATTTGAACACGATGCCTGCGGTATTGGCTTTGTAGCCAATATTAAGGGGAAAAAGTCTAACGAAATTTTACAGCAGGCCCTGAACCTGCTGGTGAATCTTGACCACCGCGGTGGCCAGGGGGCGGAGCCTGATACAGGTGACGGGGCCGGTATCCTGATGCAGCTACCCCATGAGTTCTTTGTCAAAGAGTGCGCCAAGTTAAATATACAATTGCCGGCCGCCGGACAGTACGCCGTGGGTATGCTTTTCTTGCCCACCGACCCAAACCGCCGGGCTGCCTGCCGGCGTCTTTTGGAGCGGATAGTGCAGGAGGAAGGCCAAACCCTGCTGGGCTGGCGCGAAGTTCCCGTAAACAATGCCATGCTTGGCGAAACAGCCAAAATGGCTCAGCCTGCCATTTGGCAGGTATTTTTGGCGGCTCATGCACAGTTAACCGATAACTTGGCTTTTGAAAGGAAACTGTATGTAATCCGCAAGCGCGCCCGTAAAGAAGCGCGCCGGTCGTTATTAAATGAAGGAGAAACCTTTTATTTTGCCAGCCTGTCCTCCCGTACCGTTGTTTACAAGGGCATGCTGACGCCGGACCAATTAAACAAATTCTACCTTGATTTGCAGGACCCGCAAATCAAAATTGCCCTGGCGCTGGTACATTCCCGTTTTTCCACCAATACTTTCCCCAGTTGGGAACGGGCCCACCCTTACCGCTATTTAATTCACAACGGTGAGATTAATACCTTGCGCGGCAATGTCAACTGGATGCACGCCCGCCAGGCCATGTGCCGGTCTGATGTGTTTGGTGAGGATCTGGCCAAAATTTTGCCGGTAATTGACCAGGAGGGCAGCGACTCCTTGATGTTTGACAACACGCTGGAGTTCCTTTATCTGGCGGGACGCTCCTTGCCCCACGCAGCCATGATGATGATTCCCGAGCCATGGTCCCACCATGAAAGCATGAGTGACGAAAAGAAGGCCTTTTATGAGTATCACAGCTGCCTGATGGAACCCTGGGACGGACCGGCGGCCATTGCCTTTACCGACGGCAGTATTATCGGTGCGGTATTGGACCGTAACGGCTTGCGGCCTTCCCGTTATTATGTAACTAAGGATGACATGATTGTTTTGGCTTCCGAAGTAGGCGTGCTGGATATCCCGCCGGAGAAAGTGGCTTATAAAGACCGCCTGCGGCCTGGGCGCATGCTGCTGGTAGATACCGGGGAAGGACGGATTGTCTCGGATGAGGAGCTAAAAAAGCAAATTGCCTCTGCCTATCCTTACCGCCAATGGATCAATGAATACATGGTCAGCCTGGAAGACCTGCCGGCAGCGCCCGCTGACCGGCAGCCCGCCTGCGAAAACATTAATCAGCTGCAGCAGGTCTTTGGCTACACCCATGAGGACCTGGTGAAAATACTGGAGCCAATGGCCAAAAACGGCGTAGACCCGGTGGGGGCCATGGGCCATGACGCATCGCTGGCGGTGCTGTCAGAAAAACCGCAGTTGCTGTATAACTACTTTAAACAGTTGTTTGCTCAGGTTACCAACCCGCCCATTGATGCTATCCGGGAGGAAATTATAACCGCCACCGAAACCACCCTGGGCTCGGAGAAGAACCTGATCCAACCGGAGCCTGACAGCTGCCGCAGAATTAGAATCAAAACACCAATTTTAAGCAACCAGGACCTGGCCAAACTGCGCTGCCTCCGGCGGGCAGGGTTTCAAACGGTTACTTTGCCCATACTCTTTAATATTGCCGAAGGTGCTGCGGGGCTGGCCAAAGGGTTGGATAACCTGTTTCAGGCAGCCGACCGGGCCGTGGCCGACGGCGCCAACCTGCTGATCCTGTCCGACCGCGGCGTAACCGGAGAACAGGCGGCCATACCGGCCCTGCTGGCTGTAAGCGGCCTGCACCACCATTTGATCCGCCAAGGCAGCCGCACCCGGGTAAGCCTGCTGCTGGAGTCCGGGGAGCCCCGGGAAGTACACCATTTTGCCGTCCTGCTGGGTTACGGCGCCAATGCCATTAACCCGTATCTGGCCTTTGCCACCCTGCAGCAAATGATTGACCAGGGGTATCTGCGGGACGTGGAGTACCGGGATGCAGTCAAAAATTACATTAAGGCGGCCACCAAGGGTGTCGTTAAGGTCATGTCCAAGATGGGCATTTCTACCATCCAAAGTTATTGCGGGGCCCAAATCTTTGAGGCAGTGGGTATTCACCGGTCAGTTATTGACCAATACTTTACCTGGACCTCCTCCCGCATTGGCGGCCTTGACCTGGCCGGCATCGCCCGGGAGGTGGAGCTGCGCCACCAAAGGGCGTATGCAGGAACTGACAACACCCTGGATTCAGGTTCCGCCCACCAGTGGCGGCATGACGGGGAAGAGCACATGTATAATCCCCGGGTGATCTATTATTTGCAGCAGGCCTGCCGCAACGGTGATTACAGCCTGTATAAGCAATATGCGAGCCTGCTTGATCAGGAAGTGCAGAAGAATTGCACCATCAGAGGGCTGTTTGCCTTTAAATCCAACCGGCCGCCGGTTCCCATTGAGGAAGTGGAGTCGGTGGAGGATATCTGCCGCCGTTTTAAAACCGGTGCCATGTCCTTTGGATCCATCAGCAAAGAGGCCCACGAATGTTTGGCTGTTGCCATGAACCGTATCGGCGGCAAGAGCAATACCGGCGAAGGCGGAGAGGATCCGGCCCGCTTTATACCGGATGCCAACGGTGACTCCCGGCGCAGCGCCATAAAACAGGTGGCCTCGGGCAGATTTGGCGTCACCTGCAACTACCTGGTTAATGCGGACGAGATTCAAATTAAGATGGCCCAAGGGGCAAAACCCGGCGAAGGGGGCCAACTGCCCGGCGGCAAAGTATATCCCTGGGTGGCTGAAGTGCGGGGCACCACTGCCGGTGTGGGCTTAATATCGCCACCGCCCCATCACGACATTTACTCCATAGAAGACCTGGCCCAATTAATTCACGATTTGAAAAACGCCAACCCCAGGGCCCGCATCAACGTTAAACTGGTATCTGAAGTGGGGGTAGGAACCATTGCCGCAGGGGTGGCCAAAGGACGGGCGGATGTGGTGCTGATCAGCGGTTACGATGGGGGTACCGGTGCTTCGCCCCGTACCAGTATCAGGCATGCCGGGCTGCCCTGGGAGTTAGGCCTGGCCGAAACCCATCAAACCTTGGTGCTGAATAAACTGCGTGACAGGATTGTGGTGGAAACCGACGGCAAGCTGATGACCGGGCGGGATGTGGTCATTGCTACCCTGCTGGGTGCCGAGGAATACGGTTTTGCCACCGCTCCCCTGGTGGCCATGGGCTGTGTTATGATGCGGGTTTGCAACCTGGATACCTGCCCGGTGGGTATTGCTACCCAAAACCCTGAGCTGCGCAAAAACTTCAGCGGCAAGCCGGAACATGTGATTAACTTAATGCGTTTTATTGCCCAGGAAATGCGGGAGATTATGGCTCAACTGGGATTCCGTACAGTCAATGAAATGGTGGGCCGGACAGACGTTCTGGAAGTGAGCGAAGCTATTAACCACTGGAAAAGAAAGGGGCTGGATCTTTCCCCGCTGCTTTACCGGCCGGCGGTGCCGGAAAGCGTTGGCAGATACTGCCGCATAGCCCAGGATCACCGGCTGGAGAAATCTCTCGATTGGCAGCAACTTTTGCCCGTTTGCCAGCCCGCCCTGGAACACGGCCGCCCTGTGCAGGCCAGCCTGCCCATACGCAATACCAACCGGGTGGTTGGTACCATGCTGGGCAGTGAGGTTACCAGGCGTTACGGGGCAGCCGGCTTGCCTGAAGATACCATTCAGCTGACCTTTACCGGCAGTGCCGGACAAAGCTTTGGGGCATTTGTTCCCAAAGGCATAACCATGACACTGGAAGGGGATGCCAACGACTACCTGGGCAAAGGCCTTTCCGGCGGCAAAATTATCGTTCTGCCGCCTGCCGGCGCCACTTTTAGGCCGGAAGAAAACATCATTATTGGCAATGTGGCTTTCTACGGGGCTACCGGCGGCGAAGCTTATATCAGGGGTGTGGCGGGCGAACGGTTCTGCGTCAGAAACAGCGGTGTCCGGGCAGTGGTGGAAGGTGTCGGCGATCATGGCTGTGAATATATGACCGGCGGCCGGGTGGTAGTGCTTGGTTCCACCGGCAGAAACTTTGCAGCCGGCATGTCAGGCGGAATTGCCTATGTGCTGGATGAAGACGGTACTTTCCCCGGCCGCTGCAACCGGGAAATGGTGCTGCTGGAAGAACTGTCTGATGCTGCGGAAATTAAAGAAGTGCAGGAATTAATCAGGCGCCACTTTAACTATACCCGCAGTACGGTTGCCCAAAGGGTGTTGGAGAATTGGGCATTGCTGCAGCCCAAGTTTGTGCGGGTAATTCCCAAGGACTATAAGCGCATGACAGAAGCCCTTAAACGAGCCTACGAAGCCGGCTTGAGCGGGGAACAGGCTGTTTTGGCGGCCTTTGAGGAAAATAAAAAAGATAAATCCCGGATCAGCGGCAACTAACCGGGAAGATTGGTTGGGGGGAAAGGATATGGGTAAACCTACCGGGTTTATGGAATACCAACGGGAAATGGCCGCCAATCGGGACCCCCTGGAGCGGGTCAAGGATTGGCAGGAATTTTATCGCCGCTTACCGGAAGAAAAAATTATGGAGCAGGCAGCCCGCTGTATGGATTGTGGTACGCCCTTTTGTCACAGCGGCATGGTAATTAACGGCATGGCATCCGGCTGCCCCAACCATAATGTTCCTTCGGAGTGGAATGACCTGGTTTACCGGGGGCTGTGGCAGGAAGCCCTTAAGCGCCTGCTTAAAACAAACAATTTTCCGGAGTTTACCGGCCGCGTGTGTCCGGCCCTCTGCGAGGGGGCCTGCACCGCCGGTCTGGTTGGCGCACCGGTAACCATAAAAAGCATTGAATGTGCCATTATCGATAAAGCCTTTGCTGAAGGCTGGCTGGTACCCCAGCCACCTGCCCGGCGCACCGGCAAAAAGGTGGCGGTGGTGGGTTCCGGCCCCGCCGGTCTGGCTTGTGCCGCCCAGCTTAACAAAGCCGGCCACTGGGTAACGGTGTTTGAACGGGCAGACCGTATTGGCGGGCTTTTAATGTACGGCATACCCAATATGAAATTGGACAAAAAGATTGTGCAGAGAAGGGTTGATTTACTGGCGGCGGAAGGTATTACTTTCATTACCGATACCGAAGTGGGCAAAGACGTATCTGCTGATCAGCTGCGGCAGGAATTTGATGCAGTGGTGCTTTGCGGCGGAGCAACCAAACCCCGTGACCTGGCGGTAGAAGGACGCAACCTAAAAGGGGTTCACTTTGCGGTGGAATTCCTCAGCGCCAATACCAAAAGCCTGCTGGATGCTAACCACCGGGACGGCCGCTTTATTTCCGCCGCCGGCAAAGATGTGGTAATTATTGGGGGCGGCGATACCGGTACAGACTGTGTGGGCACCGCCATTCGCCACGGTTGCCGCAGTGTTGTCCAACTGGAAATTATGCCTCAACTGCCCTTGCAGAGGGCACCCCACAACCCCTGGCCCCAGTATCCCAGGGTGCACAAAGTGGATTACGGCCAGCAGGAGGCAGCAGCCCTGTACGGCGCCGACCCGCGCCGGTATTGTGTCATGACCAAGCGGTTGGTGGGCGATGCGCAGGGGCAGGTTAAAGAAGTGCACACCGTCAACATTGAATGGATAAAAGACGATCAAGGGCGCTTTGCCCCCAGGGAAATTGCCGGTACCGAAAAAGTCTGGCCGGCCCGGCTGGTACTTTTAGCCATGGGCTTTAGCGGCCCGGAAGATACTCTGCCGGACCAACTGGGACTGGAACGTGACCGAGCCGGCAACATCAAGGCGGCCTATGGCAAGTTTGCCACCAACTTGCCGGGGGTGTTTGCCGCCGGGGATATGCGCCGGGGCCAAAGCCTGGTGATCTGGGCTATTAACGAAGGACGCGGGGCAGCCCGCGAGTGCGACCGTTACTTAATGGGTTATACTAACTTGCCATAGCATTATGCACGCCCCCTTTTTAAGGGGGCGTCAGAGTGTCCACAAACATTACCGGTGGTTTATGATCCCCTTTGGCTCCGGTCTACGCACCGACAGCACTATGATTCGCTCCGGTGGCCCCTGGGGTCGCCTCAAACGGGCCATCCTGGCCCGGTTCGGCTGGCGCCCACGTCCTGTGGGCGCCACCCCAAGGGCTCCTTTCGCTCATCAAGTGCTGTGACCGGTGCTTCGACAAGTCGCCGACAGGGGATCATAAAACCGCCTTACTTTGCTTTACATCCTTTGCCGACAGTTTGATGCCCCCCTTTAAGGGGGCGTTTTTGTGGTGGGCGGCAGCAGGTTTTCGGTCCGGCAAGTCGAAGTACAAAAGCAAAGTTATATTAAGTTTTACTGGTAATGCAGAGCTTAAATTTTCAAAAAGGAGGTAATTTTTTGACTTACCGGGTGGTAGTTATTGGCGGCGGGCCGGGTGGTTATGTGGCGGCCATCCGGGCTGCTCAAATGGGCGCCAAAGTGGCCCTGGTGGAACAGGATGAGGTGGGCGGCACCTGCCTTAACCGGGGCTGCATTCCCACCAAAGCACTGGTCGAGGGAGCGGCAACCCTGCATAAAATCCGCCGGGCAGCGGAGTTCGGTATCCGGCTGGGTGAGGTAACCGTTAATTACGCCAAGCTGGTGGAGCGCAAGGATGCGGTGGTCAAAAAACTGGTGGCCGGCGTGCAATACTTATTAAAAAAAAATAAGGTCGACTGCCTGCGAGGCACCGCCAAACTGGCCGGCCCCGGCAAAGTGGCGGTTTATTTGCCGGAGGGGGGAACCATGGAACTGGTGGCAGAAAATATTATTTTAGCCACCGGCACCCGGCCGGCAATTTTAGAAACTTTAGGCTACGACGGCCACCGGGTAGTGACATCCAATGAAGCCCTGGCCTGGCAAACAGTGCCGCCCAGCTTGTTAATAATTGGCGGCGGAGTGGTGGGCTGCGAGTTTGCCTGCATTTTTGCCGAAATGGGCAGCCAGGTTACCATTGCCGAGGCCATGCCCGGTATCCTGCCCATGGCTGACCGGGATGTGGCACGCCTGTTGCAAACCCTGCTGAAACGCCGGGGCATCAACATAAAAACCGGGGTAAAGATTACCGGGGTGGAAAAGTCGGGCAATCTTGTAACCGCCTTGTTGGAAGGCGGGGAAACGCTTCAGGCAGATAAAATTCTTATTTCGGTAGGGCGGGTAATGAATACGGAAGGCCTGGGGTTGGAAGAAGCCGGTGTCCGGCTGGGGCAGCGGGGCGAGGTGCCGGTGAACGAATACCTTGCTACCGAGGTGCCGGGCATTTACGCCGTCGGTGACATTACGGGCAAAGCCCAGTTGGCTCACCTGGCGTCTGCCCAGGCTCTGGTGGCGGTGGACAACATCCTGGGACAGCCGCGGGCCATGAAGTATGACCTGGTGCCTAACTGTATATTTACTGCCCCGGAAGTGGCCGGCGTGGGGCTGACCGTTCAGCAGTGTGAAGAAAAGGGTATCAAGCCTAAGGTGGGCAAGTTTCCCTTTATGGCCTCCGGCAAAGCAGCCGCCATGGGCGAAACCGACGGCTTTGTGAAAATACTGGCCGATCCGGCCACAGACAAGGTGCTGGGAGTACATATCATAGGGCCCCATGCCACTGATTTAATTGCCGAAGCGGCCCTGGCCATGGAACTGGGGGCTACCGTAGGGCAAATCAGCCGGGTCATCCATGCCCATCCTACCCTGGCAGAATCTTTTTTAGAAGCTGCGGAAGCGGTGCATGGCCGGGCTATTCACATTTAAGGGAGGGATTGCCATGGCAGGTCAATTTCCTGACTGGATGCGGCGGAAAGTAATCTACACCGCAGATTTGCCCCGCACCAGGGAGTTGCTAAAAGACTTATCTGTGCATACGGTTTGCCAGGGAGCCCGCTGCCCCAATTTATCCGAGTGTTTTTCCCGCCGGACAGCCACTTTTATGATCCTCGGCGATACCTGTACCCGGGGCTGCCGCTTTTGTGCCGTAACCAAGGGAACCCCGGCAGCGGTGGATGAAGCAGAACCGGCACGGGTGGCTGAAGCGGCCTGCCGGCTGGGGCTAAAACACGTGGTAATCACTTCGGTAACCCGGGACGACCTGCCGGACGGCGGCGCCAACCAGTTTGTCCGCACCATGCAGGCTATCCGGCAGCGCTTGCCCGGGGCAACCGTGGAAGTTTTAACCCCGGATTTCGGGGGTAACCGGGCGGCCATCCGGCAGGTGGCAGAGGCCGCACCGGAGGTTTATAATCACAATGTGGAAACCGTACCCCGGCTGTACCCGACAGTGCGTCCCCAGGCCCACTATCAGCGTTCCTTGCAGCTTTTGCAGCTGGTAAAAGAACAAGACCCCGGCATTTTAACGAAATCCGGCCTGATGGTGGGGTTGGGGGAAACCAGAGAGGAAGTGCTGGGTGTAATGGAAGATTTAAGAAAGGTGGCTTGTGACCTGTTAACTATTGGGCAGTACCTTAGACCAAGCCACCGGCACCTGGCTGTACAGGAGTATGTAACTCCCGAGACCTATGCATATTACCGCCGCATGGGGCAAAGCATGGGCTTTCAGCAAGTGGCGGCCGGGCCCTATGTGCGCAGCTCTTACCAGGCGGATCAACTGATAAAATAAATCTTGAACAGTAAACATAATTCCTTGAGCTTCCGAGCCCCGGCGCAGCTATCATCGGTTGGTTGCCGCCGGGGTTATTTGCCGGGGGTCCCAGGCAACATAATTCATATCCCGGGCCTTTTGCAGCAAGGCAATATAGCGCTTTTCACAGGCGGTGGTTTTTAAGATGGCCGCCTCCAACAAGTCTTTATCTGCCCACTGCATTTGCTCCAGGGCAATCAGCCAAGCTTGTTTGGCTTGTTCAATTTGCTGCTCCAGAGATAATTCATAGCCACTCTTTTTTTCGAGAAAAACCGTCTTCTTTAGTTTAGACCAGGAAAAACCATGCAACAGGCATTGTAAGATTTGCCGGTCTGTTTTCATGGCTGCACCTCCTTGTCCTGTTTGTTAAAGTTTATTAATTGCACTTAACGGTTAGTACAAGTAAAGAAAAATAATAAAAATAAAACAATTTTGTATTAGAATTACATGACTTATTTTACAATTTTGATTAGGACCAGAACTATTGCTCCGAAAAATGGAGATTGCTATAATTTTCCCAAGCAAAAGATCAGGAGGTGGCAGCTATGGCAAAACTGATCGGCAAAATTAAAATTGTGAACGGCAAAGTACAATTAATCCGGCTTGGCGAGGGGGA
This sequence comes from Desulforamulus hydrothermalis Lam5 = DSM 18033, assembly GCF_000315365.1. Lineage (NCBI taxonomy): Bacteria > Bacillati > Bacillota > Clostridia > Eubacteriales > Peptococcaceae > Desulforamulus > Desulforamulus hydrothermalis. The sequence continues at coordinate 136,876 of NZ_CAOS01000008.1, read as the reverse complement.
AAAGAAACTTCAACCGGGCAGTGCATACAAGATGTATGCAGCACTGCGTCAAATCAAAGGGGCATAACCGACTTTGAGATAGTTGTCTTTTTCACTAAACCGGGAGGGATGCATATGTCTAAACTGATTGGCAAGATTAAAATTGTCAACGGCAAGGTTCAGCTTATTCGCATTGGCGATGGGGAAAAGAAGCTAAAACCGGGTTGCGCCTATAAAATGTATGCCGCTTTGCGCAAAATTAAAAATGTATGAAGGGGCTGCCGGGGACGGGGCGAAAATACCTTGCAGGGTGGCCTTTATCAGCTGAAATTTGGGATACCATCCCAAATTTTTTATTTTTAAGTTCTGTTATAATGGATGTAAAAAACTACATCCAAGGGAGTGTGTTAATGTGTTGAGCCGGCAGGAATTACTGGCAATGCCGCAAGAGGACAGAGAAAGGTATTTGCTGGCTGCACTGCAGCGAAAAATAAATGAGTTGCAGGATTGTGCCAGACAAACCAGGCAGGAAGCAGCCGAGCACCGGCATGGACCGGATTTTCACAGAGGTATGCTGGCCGGCTTTGTATCCGGCCTGGGGTTTGCTACCCGTTTGCTGGCGCCGGAAAAAGCGGTTTGCCAAGAGGTGATGGAACTTCTTGCTGCCTATAATGATTGGGCCCAGCAGTTCAACCGGCACGCCGGAGGCGATGCGCAGGCAACGGAAAGGTAGCAGCAAGGCCGCCGGCAGCATAGCATAATCATAAAATCAGCAAGCAAACCTGGCTGGTCAGGCAAAACATAGGCAAAGTGCCGCGGCCGGCAGGTGGCTGAAGTGAGGGAAAGGCTTTGCTAACAATCCGGGTGGTCAGTTACAATATTCGTCATGCCCGGGGACTGGATCACAGGGTTGATTTAAACCGGGTGGCCCAGGTGCTTGGTGCCGGCAAAGCTCAGCTAATAGGGCTGCAGGAAGTTGATAAGCACATGCCGCGCAGTTTTTTTCAGCACCAGGCTAAAATTTTAGGGCGTTGGCTAAGAAAAAGCTGGGTCTTTGCCCCCAATTTGACCTGGGGGGCAGCCCAGTATGGCAATGCCGTGTTATGCGGCTGGCCAATTGTCAGCTACCGACAATATTTGCTGCCCAGCCAGGGGGAACAAAGGGGCTTGTTAGAAACGGAAATTGCCCTGCCCGCCGGTACGGTAAGTTTTTTTTGCACCCATTTGGGGCTTAACCAGCAAGAAAGATTACAGCAGGCCGAGGAAATACTGCGTATTGTCACACGCACAAACCGGCCGGTAATTTTGGTGGGAGATTTTAACGACCGGCCGGACTCGCCGGTGTACCGCCTGATAACTTCTGTGCTGCGGGATGCAGCTGCGGACAGCGGGGAAGATGCGGCTACCTACCCGGCCGGCCAACCCACTGAAAGAATAGATTATGTGTTTATATCGCCGGCGTGGCAGGTGTTGGCAAGTTTCCCTATGCAGGCCAACGCTTCCGACCACCTGCCCCTGGCGGTGGATTTGCAGTTAGGCCCGGAAAGTGTGCAGCCGACACCGGTTAAGTTTTTATAACCCCTTACTGTCATCCGGCCTTAGCCGGTAGATTAAATTGCCAAAACAGCAACCCCGTACCACCCATAAAGTGGTACGGGGTTGCTGTTAGTTGGCTGTCATCCCCTGTTAACGCTTGGCATAAATCATTTGGCCGTAGGTGGCGGAAACCGGCAGGGAACGCAGGAATGAGTTGCGTGTAGAGTGATCAAAGAAGTATAAAGCTCCGCCGGTGGGGTCGTTGCCATACAAAGCGGCTGTGGCTGCCTGAATGGCTGATTGGCCGGCCGGGCGGTTAATCCAACCGTTGCGGACAGGTGCAAACTGGTTGGGGGCGTAAATAACTTCCTGAATGGTATCCGGAAAAAGATCACTTTGCACCCGGTTAATTACCACCGCAGCTACCCCGATTTGGGCTTCCAGGGGTTCGCCGCCTGCCTCCGCTTGCACCAAACGTGCCAGCAAATCCAAATCTTCATCGGTGTAAGGAATAACCGGCCGCTTGGCACTGCGGCTCACTTCAACAGCCATGGTGGCAGCGCTGCGGGAAGCCGTAACGGGCAGAATCAGCTGCTGGCCGGGGTAAATTAAGGTGCCGCTGAGACTGTTGGCAAGCATTAATGCTTCGACCCGGGTATTATATTTTTGGGCAATCAAATACAGGCTGTCGCCAGGTTTTACGGTATAGGCAGTTGACGGCGACTTGGCCGGCGGCAAAGCTGCCACAGCAGGTTTAACTTCCGGCAGGCTTAATACCTGCCCCGGGAAAATCAGATCGCCGGTAAGATTATTGGCTGCTCTAATCTTACTGACAGGAATACCGGTTTTTTGACTGATTAAATAAAGTGAATCGCCCGCTGCCACTGTGTAATTGTACGCCCAAGAAGCTGTGGCCCACAGCAGCACCCCTAGAAAACACAACAAGACAACGGTCTGCCGCAACCTGACAGACATATTCATATAGTATTACCCTCCTTTTGGCCTTCGAGGTTAGTTGACGGGTTCGGGTTGAAGGGTACCCTACCGCTCTCTGTCCGCTTGCCTTGCTTTAAGAGAGCTGATTCACCCCGGGAAGGATAGTCCCCCGTACTCCGGTTCTGCCGGAGATTCGGCCTTTTTTAAACTTATGCAATATTGTACAGGGTTTCCAATAATTCGTCCACCTATAAAAATTGGAAAAATGTTAGTTATAGTATCGAACACGACGGAAATACTAAGCTTGATTTATAAAATGAAGGGGGATAAATTTTAGTGCAGAGGTCAGGGGTAAAAATCACAATTGTCGGTACAGGCATGGTAGGTGCTTCTACCGCCTTTGCCATTATGGCCGGCGGCTTGGCCAGTGACCTGGTGCTGGTAGATATTGACCACAAGAAGGCAGAAGGCGAAGCCATGGATTTGGGAGATGCGGCCGCCTTTATCAAGCCGCTTAACATCTATGCCGGTACATACGAAGATGTCAAAGATTCCCAAATCGTTATATTTACCGCCGGGGCTAACCAAAAGCCCGGCGAAACCAGGCTGGATTTATTGCACAAGAATGTGGCTATTTTAAAAGACAGTATGCCCAGGCTGGTAAAGCATTGCCCGGATGCCGTTTATTTAATGGTATCCAACCCGGTGGACGTTTTAACATATGTGGCCTTGAAAATTACCGGGCTGCCTGCCAACCGGGTGTTTGGTTCGGGTACGGTGTTGGATACCTCTCGCTTTAAGGACGAATTATCATCCTATTGCGGGGTGGACCCGCGCAATATTCATGCTTATATTATCGGGGAACACGGTGATTCAGAGGTAGCATTGTGGAGTACGGCCAGCATTGCCGGGATGGGTTTGTCACAGTTTACCCCGTTATTGGGTCTGGCACCGGTAGACAGGCAGGAAATTGCCCGACGGGTAAGGACGGCGGCTTATGAAATTATTCAGCGCAAGGGTGCCACCTACTATGCCATTGCCCTGTCAATTAAGAGAATTTGTGAGGCAATTTTGCGGGATGAAAATTCTATCCTGACTGTATCTGGGTTGATCAACGGCCTTTATGGGATCAATGATGTGTGCCTGAGTCTTCCCTGCATAGTTAACGGCAATGGCCGGGATAAAGTATTGACTGTTCCTTTATCGGTGGAAGAAGAAGAAGGCTTGCGCAATTCGGCCCAGGTGCTAAAGCAGGCTGTCCGGCAAGCAGGATTTCAGTAAAAAAAATACACCGGTGCTTTTTCAGCGGGCCGGTGTACCGGCCATACTTATTTCAGTTAATTAATGCAGCCGGGCAGCAATTGGCAGAGAAATTTGCGACGGTCGCCTTGATTTTTTGGCTGATCAGTGCTATTATATAAAAGTTCGCTCAAGGAACCTGCTCAGATAACCCTTGCAAAAATCTAAAATACTGCTATAATATAATAGCGTAAAGCAACAAGCGCCCGTAGCTCAGGGGATAGAGCGCCGGCCTCCGGAGCCGGGTGCACAGGTTCGATTCCTGTCGGGCGCACCAGTTAAACCCTTTGCCACAACCCTGCACCCTGAAATATTCAGGTGGGCAGGGTTTTGTATGTTTCCGGCGGCATAAACATGAGGCCATGTAAATATGGCTGAAAATTTAACATTACACAAGTTGGGCAGGCCGTTTAGACAAAAAAGACCGCCGCCAAATGTTTATTTTCGACAATCAAATGTCCACTGTTTGACACTAAATAACTAATGAATTACAATACAAGTATTAAGTTTATGTTAAGAAAGCAGAAAAAATACCGGTAGCGCAAAGCTATAATTTTTTTCTAATGCTTTGTGAAAATTTTATTAAGTTTCTGAGTTTCTGCAGAAAGGCGGCGAGGCAAATGCACTGGCAAGCAGTTGTATTGAGTATGATTGGCGGCATGGGCCTGTTGTTATATGGTATGTATGTACTGAGCGACGGACTGCAAAAAATTGCCGGAAAAAGGTTGCGGGAAGCCCTCACCCAGCTGACCAAAAACCGCCTGGTTGCTATGGGCCTGGGCACCCTGGTAACCGTCATGTTTCAAAGCAGTACCGCTACCACGGTGATATTGGTAAGTCTGACCAGTGCTTCCATTATCAGCTTAAGACAAACGTTAGCGGTAATTTTAGGAGCGGATATCGGCACCACCATAACCGCCCAGTTAATTGCTTTAAAGGTGACAGAAATTTCTTTACCTATCGTTGGGGTTGGGGCTACCATCATATTTTTTGCCAAAAGACATAAATATAAGCGCATTGGCCAGGTATTAATAGGCTTTGGTTTATTGTTCCTGGGTCTTAAAATAATGTCAGATACCATGCACCCCCTGCGGGATGACCCGATGTTTGGCAAATTGCTGCTGCAGATGAGCGACAGCCCTCTGCTGGCCATGGTGGTTGCGGCCGTTTTTACCTTTTTGGTGCACAGCAGCGCTGCCACCATCGGTATCATCATGCTGTTGGCCATGCAGCACATGATTACGCTGGAATCCGCTGTTTACCTGTTGTTTGGTGCCAATGTCGGCACCGCCTTCACAGCCGTGTTATCCAGCCTGGGATCCTCGCGGGAATCCCAACGGGTGGCCACAGCCCATTTGCTCTTTAAAGTGGCCGGGGTGTTATTATTCCTGCCCTTTGTGAGCGTGCTGGCCAAGGTAATGAGCAGCTTAACATCTAATGCCGGTTTTCAGGTGGCCAACGTGCATACCTTCTTTAACATTGCCCTTGCAGTGCTGTTTGCTCCTTTTATTTCTCAGTTTGCCCGGCTGTTGGAAATTATTGTGCCGGAAAAGAAACAGCCGGATACCGATGTGGCGCCCAAATACCTGGATGAAAGTTTGTTTAACTCGCCGGAAGTAGCCATTGGCATGGCCACCAAGGAGATCATGCATATTTCTGACCATGTATCCGACATGACCAAACATATTTACCCGCTGCTGAAATCATATGATCCTGATTTGGCAGAAAAAATGCACCAGAAGGAAAATCACATTGACAGCCTGGCGACAGCAACCAACAAATATTTAACCCACCTGTTAAGACAGCCGCTGACCAAGGATGAATTTAACAAAACCATGGGCCTGGTGCATATTGTGCGGGAATATGAATATATCGGCGATATTATCGAAAAAAACCTGATGTATAAAGCAGAGAGCAAGTATGTCAACAATTTGGATTTTTCCGCCGAGGGACATAAAGATATAATTACCATGCACAATAAAATTTTAGAGCTGCTTTATATTGTTAATACCGCCTTTGCCACTAACAGTTGTATGCTGGCCGAAAAGGCGAAAAACCTGCAGGAGGATATTGTTGATCTGGAGTTCCGGTTGCGCATGAGCCACATTGCCCGCATGCAAAGGGGTTCCCAGGAAACAGAAAATACCAGCTTTATCCATATGGATGTTGTTAATGCCTACCTGCGCATGAGCGAGCATATGAAAAACATTGCCATGGCCCTGACCGACGAAGTATCCTGCACCTGGCATGATGAAGCGCTGATCCTTACGCCCCCTTCCGAGATGTGGCAAGTCAACGGCAACGGCAACGGCAACGGTAAACAGCCCAGCGCCGGCAAAACCAACTGAAGATTTAACGCAACCGGAGCCGGCGTTGCCAAAGGTCAAGTGAATCATAAACCACCGATGAGTGTTCGGCGGCACGCCGGCGCCGCTTCTCAGGAAGCGGCGCTTTTTTATGCAAACCGTATGGAATAAAAAGGAAATAAGAGGTGTTTGCCGAAATTTAATTCAAGACTGTTTACGGGAGGGGAGCGGCCATGAAAAAACAGCCCCCGCAAGATGCGATACAATTGGGACAACACCTGGTACCTTACCGGCTGAAAAGAAGCAGCCGGGCCGGCAAGGTATATCTCAAAATACGACCGGCAGAAGGATTGGAGGTTGTGGTGCCGGCCAAGTATCCCCTGGCCGATCTGCCGTTCTTATTAAAAAGCCGGCAAACATGGATATTGCAAAAATTAGCCCTTATGAGCCAAAGGGCCGGACATATGAAGGCCAACCAGCTGGCCGAAAGGCAGGAGGTACGCCTGCTGGGCCGATATTACCGGTTGGTTACCGTATTTCAAGAAGGGCCGCCGGCGGTGGAGGCGGTGGATGATAAAATTATTGTCATGCTGCCGCAAAACTTGCAAGACCGGCTGACACAGGTGCTGGAAAATTGGCTGCGGCAGCAGGCCAGGACAATTATTATGGAACGGGTGGAGCTTGCCGTTAAAAAAATGAACATTACTTACAACCAGGTTTTCATTAAAGATCAAAAAACCCGCTGGGGCAGTTGTTCCAACCGAGGCAACCTGAACTTTAATTACCGGTTGGTGATGGCTCCGCTGCCGGTGATAGATTATATTGTGGTTCATGAATTAGCTCACCTGGTGGAAATGAATCACTCCAAAAAATTTTGGGCCCTGGTGGAGAGCATTTGTCCGGACTACCGGGTGCACCGGCAGTGGTTGAAAGAACACGGGGCGGAACTAACCCTTTAAATTAATTTAACTTCCGCCAGGGGGGTGTCATTGCTATCGCAAAGGGTCAGGGTCACTGCCTGATACCTGTTCCCTTTTAATTGATAAGTGGTCTTTAGCAGACCGATGGTATCCGCATGGGCGATGCCGATGACCCGCTGGATGGTTACTATTTCTTTAATGCCGTCTTGATTGTAATCTGCCAGGCTGTAATCAATAATGGGATCAATCCAGGCGGTGATATCCGGCAACATGTGTTCGCTGCCCCGGTAGCGGCTTTCGTTAAGCCGGATAATGCCCGTTAGACCGGTTTCTTTATCTTCAAAAGCCACGCAGTAATTGCCTATATATGTTACGGCGTACCTTTTGTCATTTGTTACTGTATCCTGGTTGACCGAAAACAGCTCTTGCCAATGCTGACCGGCGGTTTGATAAATATTTAATCCCCGGGCACCGGCACTGCCGCTGGACTGCCGGAATAACAGCGCTTCCGCCCGGCCATCCCCGTCCAGATCCGCAAACCTTACTTCGGCAAAGGAATAAAGATCCTCCGCAGTCAGTTTTACTTTTGCCAGGCCGTTGACCACCAGGTACCAGGCCAAAGGCAGTCCGTCCGTTGACTGTTCGGCATACAATGATACTTTGTCTTTGCTTTGCTTGCCGGTTAGATTAATTTCCAGAGATTGTATAAGGGCTGTATTATTATTTATTGTAAAAGCTGTTTGGGCCGGGCCTTGCAGAGGGGCGGCCCTTTGTTTGTGCAGTGTGTCTGTGCAGCCGCTCAACAGCCAAAGGACGATAAGGGCAACCGGCAAGCCCCAAAACGCTTTTCGCATAACACTGCTCCTTTGTAAGGTGGTATGTTACATAGAGTAAGACGTGATGGTTGAAAAAGTGTTTCGCTGTCACCCGGCCAAAAATATTATCAAAAAATAGTTTATTATCTGACACTTTGTTCGACAGTGGTGAGAAAAGCTGTTTTGTATTAAAATAAAACCTGTTGCAGTTTAATGAAAGGGGGCGGCAAAAGGAAAGAAATTAATTTGGCTTGTAATACTGACAAAGGAAGGTTAAGAATGGCACAGACAGACTTAATGAAATCTCAACTTTCTGCCCGGGAAGGTTTTGGCAGCACTTTAGGTGTAATTGCTGCCACCCTGGGTTCTGCCGTAGGACTGGGCAACATTTGGAAATTTCCTTATATTACCGGTGAAAACGGCGGTGCGGCCTTTATTCTTATTTATCTTTTATGTGTTGGCTTGATTGGTTTGCCGGTAATGATTTCTGAATTTATTATCGGACGTCGCTCCAATGCGGCTGCGGTAGGGGCTTTTAAAAAGCTGGCGCCCGCTACTCCCTGGTTTCTTACCGGCATATCCGGCGTGCTGGTGGCCTTTCTTAGTGCTACTACACCTCGGTGGCCGGCTGGGTATACGCCTATATTTTTAAGGCATTAAGCGGCAGTTTATTAACCGGCGATGCCAAAGTATCGGAGCAAATTTTCAGCGATTTTATCAGCGGTCTTTGGGCACCCCTCATCTGGCAGTGGATTGTGCTGCTGGTTACCGGCACCGTTATCCTGGCCGGTGTACAGAACGGCATTGAACGCATGACCAAAACCCTGCTGCCGATTCTTTTCGGCCTATTAATCGTATGCGTTGTCAGGGCCCTTACATTGCCCGGCGCCGAGGCAGGTTTGGCCTTTTTGTTCCGGCCTGATTTTTCTAAAATAACCGGCGCCACAGTATTAACAGCCATGGGCCTGGCCTTTTTTAAACTGTCCGTCGGCATGGGCGCCATGACCACCTACGGCAGTTATATCGGGCGTGAGGAAAGCCTTCTGGGTACCGGCGTTAAGGTGGTGCTGGCAGACACCCTGGTTTCCCTGCTGGCAGGCATGGCTGTTTTTCCGGCGGTGTTTGCTTTTGGCTTCAGCCCCGATAAAGGGCCTTCCCTGCTGTTTATCACCATCCCGATGGTGTTTAATGCCATGCCCTGGGGAAATATTTTTCTTGCTGTTTTCTTTGTGCTGGCTTCCATTGCCGCTACCGGCGCAATGATTTCCTTGTTTAATGTACCGGTGGCCTACCTGACCGAAGAAAGGGGCTGGTCCAGAGCGGCAGCCACCCTGGCCACCGCCCTGGCCATGGCGTTGGCAGGCAGTACTGCCACTCTTTCAAACAGCTTGCTGGCTGACTTTAAACTCTTTGGGCTGACCATGTTTGACTTGTTTGCTTTTGCCACAGATAATCTTTTAATGCCTTTAACCGGTGTAGCCCTGGCTGTCTTTGCCGGCTGGTGGCTGGGCCGCTGGGAAGTAACGGATGAACTTTCCAACGGCGGCAGTTTAAACAATAAAGGGGCAGCCCGCTGTTATTTGCTGGCTGTCAAGTACGTGGCACCTGTTGCCATAATTATTGTATTATTAAACGGTTTGGGATTAATTTAGTTTATTAAAGGAGCCGTCTCGCCGGCTGTTACCGGGGAGATGACTCCTTTATTTTTTGCAGAAAAAAGTGCCAGAAACCGGCTGTGGTTTGCTGGGCTCTTGTTAACATAATGCCGCATACTTGAGCCACGGCCGGGCTGTGGTCCTGCCCTACTTCCGGCAGGTAAGATGCCGCCACCAGGGCGTTTTGTTTCACCCACCGGCTGGCACAATCCCCCAGGTTGTAAAGACCCCCCTGATTAACGGCAAAATCCTCATAATGATTCCTGGCCCAATCTTCAAAATACTTGTGACCGCTGAAGACCAAACCGCCGGCATGGTGGGGTACACACAGGTCTTGCAGGATGTGAGTGGCAGCACCCAGGTAAAAGAAAGCTTTTTCCCGGCTGCCCCGGCGCCAATGTTTAAGTGCCAGGTTAAAATAATAGTGACATTCGGCAGGGGCAGCCGGCCCATGCCACAAACCGCTGTCCTCTCGACAATTGTAATAGTGGCTGATATTTCTAAAACCCATGTCACTCCAGGAAGAACCATGGTTTAAGATGTCTAAATAAGAAGCGAATAACAAGGCTTCGCTGCGCAGCCCATCTTGCCTTAGAATTTGACCGGCCTGCCGGTTGCAAAAATGATGGGTATTTTTCAAGCGGCGCCTTTGCACAATTACATGCAAAGGTGAGGTCAGGGCCAAAACTGCCTTGGCACAATGCCAGGTGACCTGGGGTAGGGTCATGAGGCTTCTCCTTCTAACATAACTTAATTAAAGCAATAACACCAAAATTATTGCCAAAATTAAGGTGAATTATGAAAATTATCCGCAGCTTTAGCATTAAAAGATTTAAAAAGCAGGAAAATGGAAACTTTCGGCGAAATTGGTAATAGACTAAATTACCAGTTAAATAAAAACGCCTAATTTCTTGTGAAAACGGGGGAACCGATCTTTTGGGGTGAACTACCGTCAGGCAGCGGGCTAACTTTCAGTCCGAACCCGTCAGCTAACTCCGTAGGCGTAGAAAGTGGGGAAGGTGAAGTTGTCTTTTAGCAAAAGACTGGCAGTCCTGGCGGCAGCGGTTGGTCTGACCGCCGCTGTTTGGAGCGGAACTGCCGAGGGCGCTCAGGTGACGGTGAAGCAGGGCGATACCCTGTGGGCCATTGCACAGAGTAACGGCACTACGGTGGACAACATTAAAAAATTAAACAATTTAACCGGTGATGCTTTACAAATCGGTCAAGTATTAAACTTGCCTGACCAACCGTCGGGCCAGGCTGCCAGACCGGTAACAGCGAATGCCGCCAACGTATCCCGGGGTATGGCCGACAGGGCGCTGGCTGTGCTGGATTTTGCCAAACAGTATATTGGTGTCAGGTATCGTGCCGGCGGCGAAAGCCCGGCAGGTTTTGATTGCTCCGGTTATGTGCGGTATGTGTTTAAAAACTTTGGCATTGATCTGGTGCATACTGCTGCCGGGCAGTATCAGGCAGGCACAGCCATTGCAAAGGATGAACTGCGGCCCGGCGACTTGGTTTTCTTTCATACCGGCGGCCAGGGCATCAATCATTCGGGTATTTACCTGGGCAATAACGAATTTATTCATGCTTCCAGTTCCCGGGGTATTAAAATAGACTCTCTCCTTGACAGTTATTGGAGTGCCCGGTACCGGGGTGCCAGCAGAATTTTCTAAGACAAAAGGCTATAAGGCAATAGTCTGAGGGGCTGATCCTACCGGATCAGCCCCTAAATTCTTACCGGAGAGAAATATCAACAGTTGCTTTGGCAGCCTCGTCAGCGGAAGTTGTTTGTTCAGTGACAAAAGACCACTGTCCTTTGCCGATGCCCGGGAAAATGGCGGTGCCGTTTGCCTCCTGGAGAATACCGCCGGGCAGGGTAACGCAGTATTTGGCCTGGGCAGCCAGGACGCTGTTGTGATCCAGTATAACGGTCAGTTCATCGCCACGCTCATTTAAGACAACGGTATAAGATAGGTCGGCCTCAACCCATTTGTTATTCAGGTATTGAAAAATCTTGATGGTCCCGGTTAAATCCGTTATATCCCGGTCCTCTGCAAAGACCATGGGTTGGTTGAATTTAACGGTAAACCGGTTTGTATCCACCGTAACCTTTTGGTTGGGGGCAGGGTTTAAGGTTGCGATCCAGGTTTTTGCAGGGGGGGTTGCCGGGTTGCTGTCGGTTAAGTTAACAGAGTCCGTAAAGCGGCAGATCATTACGGCAAATTCGCCACGGGAGATAGGTTTTAAGGGATTAAGATAACCTTCCGGTGTACCCCTGATAATCCCCCGGTTATACATGGCTGCCAGATAAACCAATTCCTCCTTGCTCAACTGATTGATGTCTTTGGCAAAGGCAAGCAAATCCTGCACCGCCACACTTTTTTCGCCGGCAGCACGGCATAGCCACATGGCTACTTCCAGCCGGCTGGCTGGCTTGTTGCCATGCCAGGCTAAGAGTTCCCAGTCTGCGATAATGCCGGCATCATATGCCTGCAATGGTGCTGTGCCCATCCAATCCGGAAAAACTTTTGGCAAGAGACCGTTCTGATCGACAGAGGTGCCCTGGTGATCCACCACCCGCATAATCACGGCCAGGGCTTCATTTTTAGTAACCGGTTGTTGCGGTTTAAACATATTATCGGCGTAACCTTTCATAATTCCCTGGGACTGTATTTTGGCAATTTCTTGCCTGGCCCAGTGTTTTTGCGTATCGACAAAGCCATAGGCCAGGGGTATAGGCTGCTGTAATGTTTGTTTTTTGGCCAGTCCGGGCGGCAGGTGGTTTTCTTTAACCTTGGGACCGGCCCAGGCCCCGCCGGCTAACCAATTAGTAAGAACGGCAAAGGAAAATAAAGTAATCAGCAGTTTGTTCAGCTTTTTCATGGTCGATCTCCTTTCTTTTTAATGTACAGAAACAAACCATTAATTGGGGCGCCGGCCAATAATGGGTTTGTCTGTTATGTTTTTTATTACGAAGCGTCAGTTAAATTTAACGGGTATATGGCTAAAAAATTTGAATAACTGATTTTTTCGTTTTTTAAAGCATAAATTTAGTCAGCTAATTGACAATTGTGACAAAATATGTATTATTAGTACAATATATGTATTAATATTGCAATATTTATCAATAAGTGGCTTTTTTTAGGCAGCAACGGCTTAATTTGGGTAGTTTGCCGAATCAGCCCGGCAGAGTTGATGTAATCTTCAGGGGGGATTCCTATGGCCAGGAAGGATAACATTGTTTGCTGGGAAATTATGAAATGCCCGGAAGACAGAAAAAACCGGTGCCCTGCTTTTACAGAAAAAAGGGGCACGGAATGCTGGAAGGTTCCCAGAACCCTTTGCCGGGGCGAGCTGCAGGGAACCATGGCGCAAAAGATCGGGGCCTGCCGCAAGTGCAATTTTTACTGTGTGTATCATAAAATAAAAGTGCCGGTACGGGCTAAAATTATGGGCGGATTTGCCCTGATCATCGCTCTGCTGCTGGGGATGGGTTTGTTCGGGCTTTATGAGGCCAGGCTTATTGCCGGCATGTATAATCATGATATTACCGGCTTGGCAACTGTATATATTGGCACCATGGCGGCTTCGGTGCTGCTGGCCGGTGCGGTCAGCTGGTATATTGCCGGCGCTGTGGCCAACCCTATTAAGCAAATGGAACAGGCGGCGGGCCGGGTGGCCGGCGGGGATTTAACCTTGGATGAAATAAAAGTAAAAAGTTGCGATGAAATTGGCCTGCTGGCCAATGCCTTTAATGAAATGGTGATCAGCCTGAAGGATATTGCCGGGCAGCTCAGGGAAAAGTCCCAGCAGGTGGCAGCTGCCGCCCAGCAGCTTTCGTCCAGCTCCCAGCAAATTACTGCCGGGGCCAATGAAGCAGCATCCACCATGTCCCAGTTGTCCGCTACGGTGGAGCAGGTGGCTGATAACACCCAGACGGTGGCGGCAGCCGCCGAACAGGCTTCCCAGCATGCCGAGGCCGGTACGGCGGGGATTACCCGCATTACCTCGCAAATGCAAAATATCGGGTCTTCTACCGGGTTGGTTGGGCAAAGTATTGAAAGCCTCAGCCGGCGCTCCGGGGAAATTTCCCAGATTGTCGAATTAATAACGCAAATTGCCGACCAAACCAACCTGCTGGCCTTAAACGCTGCCATTGAAGCGGCCAGAGCCGGTGAGCAGGGCAAGGGGTTTGCGGTGGTGGCCGAGGAAGTAAGAAAACTGGCCGAGCGGTCCGGCAGCGCAGCCCGGGACATTAAAAACCTTATTGAGGCTATCCAAAACGAAGCCGCTGCAGCAGTGGCCACCATGAGCGCCAGCGCCCGGGAAGTAGAGTCGGGTCACTTGGTGGTGGATGAAGTGGCGCAGTCCTTTAATAACATCATTACTACAGTTCAGGGATTAAGCCAGCAAATACATGATGTGGCAGCTGCCGCCCAACAAATGTCTTCCGGCATCCAAAATGTGGCTGCCGGTACCGAGGAACAAACCGCCACCATACAAGAAGTAACTGCTTCCTCAGAAACCCTTAGCAAGATGGCCGAGGATTTGGAGGAACTGGCTCAACGGTTTAAACTTTAATGAAAAACAACATGCCTGTGCCGGTCGGACGGCACAGGTATATTATTTTTCTGAAAACATCACAATACGAGAAAGAAGAAAACCAAACAAAGGTTGCAACAATATGGTTGAGGCGTGGTTGGTCAACACTCTGAAAAAACTTTATGGGGTGTAAAGCAGAACAACATGCTGTCATCATGTTAATATGAATATGTTATAATGTAGCATGCATTACTGTATGATCAGGAGGTAAAACATGAAAAAAGCCGTTTTGTTTTTAATTATGGTTTTGGCCCTGGCCTTGAGCGGTTGTACCGGCAACACCGCTCCGACACCGCCCAAACAGCCGGCAGCAACCGAGGTGCCCGCCGCTACTCCGGAAAAAGTAAAAGTGACCCTTTATTTTGCCAATGAAAAGGCGGATGCTTTGGTGCCGGTGGTACGGGAGATTGATCAACCCAACGATATGGTGGTGGCATTAGTTGAAGAACTGAAAAAGCCCGGCCGTTATGCGCCGGTTTTGCCCGAAGGCAGCGAGCTGATTTACTATAAGAGCGAGGGCGATACCCTGGTATTGAATTTTAACCGGGCCTTTGGCAACCTGCAAGGCTCCACCGGTGAATTTATTGCCGTTAACTCCCTGGTTAACACTTTAACCGAACTGCCCCAGTACAAACAGGTTAAACTGTTGGTGGAACGCCAACCCTTGGCCACCGGCCACGCCATTTACGATAAACCCATACCCAGAAACGAAAGTGTTATTCAAAAATAAGCCTAAATAAGAGGCTGCCAAAAACATCCCGAGAGTGATCAGGATGCCAGACTGTCGACAAAGGCTGCAAAAACAAGGCCGGGGTGGGGAGCATCAACCACCGTTAAGGTTTGTCAACCATCTGGCATCCTGATTAAACGGGATGTTTTTTATTGTTTTTACTCTGCCTGTTGGCTGGCCCGCAGCCCCCAGCCCACCAGGATGATGAGATAGAACAACTGCAGGGCCGGGCTGTGCCAGGCTAACTCCTGGCCCAGGGCCAGGGCCCGCAGGCCCTGGCTGGCGGGAGTCAGGGGCAGTGCTTTGATCAACCATTGCACCGCTGCCGGAGTGTGCTCCGGGGCAAAAAAGGTGCCGCATAAAAAATTCATGGGTGTGATGACAAAACTGTTAAACCTTGTCATATCCGGGTGCGAGTGAATTTTTAAGGCCACCAGGTAGCCCAGGCTGGCAAACACCAGGCAGTTTAAAAAAACCAACCATATTAAAAGCCAGCTCAACCTGCAGTGGGCACCCAGCAGAAAAGCCAGGGCCAGCAGCAAAGCCCCCACATACATGCCCCGCAGGGCGCCGGCTAAAATTTTTCCTGCTGCCAGAGAATACAGGGTGATGGGAGATACCAGGTATTCCTCCAGGGTTTTATCATACAGCCGGGCAATGGACAGAGGGGTGGCCACGGCATGGAAGCTGGCATTCATCGTGCTGAGGGCCAGGATACCGGGCACAATAAAATCAAGGTAGGCCACACCGGCCAGCTGAACCGATTTGCCCAGGCCCCAGCCAAAGGCGAGCAGGTAAAGCAGGGGGGCTACCAGTGCGCTGCCGGTAACAGACCAGATGCGCTTTTTGAAATACAGATATTCCCGCCACAATACTGCCAAAATACCGTTCACTGGCTTTCCACTCTTTCTCCGGTCATTTTAACAAATACATCTTCCAGGGAGGCTTGGCGAATGGTAAACTCGTTTGTCAGGCCGGCCGCAAAATCCAGGGCGCTCCCCTGATCCCGGAAAAAATACAGGTCTGTTTGATGGCCGGCAAATACCTCCACCACTACCGGGCCCACTTGCTGGCGCAGCTCTTCCACGCTGCCGGTCATGATTAAGCGCCCCTTTTTCAACAAGCCGATTCTGGAACATAAGTGTTCTGCTTCCTCCAAATAATGGGTGGTCAGCAGGATGGTCATGCCGCGGGCATTTAAAGATTTAATTAAGTCCCAGACCCGGCGGCGGGAAAATACATCCAAACCTGCGGTGGGTTCATCCAACAGCAATAAAGCCGGTTGATGCATCAGCGCCCGGGCAATCATCACTTTGCGTTTCATGCCGCCGGACAGGTTGCCGGCAAGGGCCTTTCTTTCCGCTGCCAGGTCGCTAAAAGCCAGCAATCGGTCAATGCGCCGGTTGATCTCCTGCCGGCTCATATTATACAGCAGGCCGTGCAAACGCAAATTTTCTTCGACGGTCAGTTCCGGTTCCAGATTGATATGTTGCGGCACCAGCCCGATTTGTCTTTTGGCGGCGGTGTTGTTCCGGCTGACTGGCTGCCCGTTAACGGTGATTTGTCCCGCTGTAGGAGGGGTTAAGGCGGTCAGCAGGCGCAGCGTGGTTGTTTTGCCCGCTCCGTTGGGGCCCAGCAAGCCAAAGAACTCCCCTGGTTTAATATGCAGGCTTAAATGATCAACCGCTGCTTTATCGCCGTGCAGCTTCGTAACCCGGTCAAAGATCAGCATTACCTCACATCCCGGTGTTTTTTTTGGCCAAAATGGTGGAAAGATACACCGGTTTTATATCTTTATCAATATGATAGAGAACCGACTCGTCTGCATGGCCGCACTTGCTGACCATTACCGCCTGCCCGGTTAAATTATGCTTTTGCATCAGCTCAACCAGCTGGGCAGGCTGCCGGGATACCTTCATCAGCACCACATTATCGGAGATTGCTAACGCTTGAGTTAATTTTTCCCGGTCACAGGTGGCCGGGATGACAGTAAGGATGTCATCTCCCTCCGCCAGGGGAAAGCCGGCCCGGCCGGCGGCGGCACAAAAGGAAGTAATTCCCGGGATGGTTTGGCAGTTAACCTGGTGCCGGGCCAACAGGCGGGCCATATAAATATAAGTGCTGTAAAGCATGGGGTCGCCCAGCGTGAGAAAGGCTACCCGCTTATCCTGAGCCAGTAAAGACAGAATAACCTGCTTATTTTTTTCCCAGGCATCCTTTTTTTCATCACAGTTGTCCACCATGGGGAAGGTTAATTCTAAAATCTGCACCCCCGGTCGCAAATGGGGCCGGGCAATCTGCAAAGCGGTGCTGCCGGACATATTGCCGGTGCGGGGGGCAATTACTGCATCAATGCTTTGCAACAGACGTACAGCTTTAAGGGTGAGCAGCTCCGGGTCTCCGGGGCCCACGCCAATACCATAAAATATCCCCTTCATTTTTTCCTCCTTAAAATTTAAGTCAGGGACAATTCACCGCCCGCATACACCAATGCGATTAGGTAAGGTAAATATTCTGGTTTTCTTCCCTGACTCCTGCTCATAAACAGCCATAAAAAAGAAGGGTATGAAAAGATACCCTTCCCAGAGTGTCGACAAACATTAGCGGTGGTTTATGATCCCCTTTGGCTCCGGTCTACGCACCGACAGCACTATGATTCGCTACGGTGGCCCTTGGGGTCGCCTCAAACGGGCCCTCCTGGCCCGGTTCGGCCGGCGCCCACGTCCTGTGGGCGCCACCCCAAGGGCTCCTTCGCTCATCAAGTGCTGTGACCGGTGCTTCGACAAGTCGCCGACAGGGGATCATAAAACCGCTTCACTTTGTTTCACAACCTTTGTCTACAGTCTGAGAAGGGTATGAAAATACCCTTCCGGCTTAGCCGCTGTTTTTTTTGCCCCGCCGGAAACCGAAATAATAGCCGATAAAACCGGCCCCCAGAGCGGCCTGCAGGGCAAACAGCAGGCTCTCAATTTCGCTGCTGGGCGGTTCCCACAGGGGCTGGAACCAGGGTTGATAATCCGCCTTTATTTCAGTTATGGCAGCTTCTGCCTGGCCGTCGGCCCCGCCAAATTCTGCATCATGAACCAGCAACAAAGGCAAAACGGCCAGAACCACCACCGCTGCTAACAAGCACAAATTAACAGCCCTTTTCTTTTTAGCAGGGCGGTCTTTAGTGATTGTACTCATACTTTACCTCCTCAGATAAGTGCTGCAGCAGCTTCAGGTCGTTAGTGGCGTAGGATTGTAAGAGGTTAAAAATAAGCACAGTTAACAAACCTTCGCTGATGGCCAGGGGTACCTGGGTTAGCGCAAAGATACCCGTAAATTTTACCAAAGAGGCTGTAATACCGCCGTCGGCAGCAGGAAAAGCCAGGGCCAGTTGCAGGGAAGTGGTAACATAAGTAAGCAGGTCGCCCAGGGCGGCAGCCAGAAAAACTGCCGGCCGGTTGGGCCCGCCCAGCTTCCTGGTTAGTTTAAAAATACCGTAAGCTGCCAGTGGGCCCACCACAGCCATGGAGAAGGTGTTGGCGCCCAGAGTGGTAAGACCGCCGTGGGCCAGTAACAGGGCCTGAAATATTAATACAATACAACCCAGCACACTCATGGCCAAGGGACCAAATAAAACGGCCCCCAGCCCTACCCCGGTGGGGTGAGAACAACTGCCGGTAACGGAAGGAATTTTAAGGGCGGAAAGTACAAAGGCAAAGGCCCCGGCCAGTCCCAGCAGCATTTTTACTTGCGGGTTGCGGTTAATATGTGTTTGAATGGATCTCAGACCCAGTATGAGAAAGGGGGCTGATAAAACAAACCAGACCAGACACCATCTGGCAGGCAAAAAGCCTTCCATAATGTGCATGGCGTAAGCATGCTGCGGTGCCAGCAGAAGGAACAGGGGTACCAAAAGAACCCAACGGGCCGGATGCTTTAAAGGCATACCAATCACTCCTTTATTTGGCAGGGTCGGTTAATTTATTAAAGGCTTCTTGCAAATGACTGATGTATATTTCAATGATGGGCAGATAATCCAGCAGGCCGGTTAAACAGACAGACACCCGGTAACTGCGGGCCAGTTGATTTTTCCAGGAATCCTCCTCAGCACCGGCCAAATCGTTAATGGCATGATCACCGGCGATGTTCATAAAGGGCAGGAGAGTAACCTGGCGAAACGGTTTTTTGGCCAAATCAGCTTTAACTTCTGCCAGGGAAGGATATCCTTCTACTGTACCTAAAAAAACGTTGTCGCAGGATTGCCGCAGCATATCATTCAGACAGCCGTAAGCACTGAAGGTGTGGTGGTTGCTGCCGTGACCCACTAAAACCAGGGCATGGTCCGGTGCGGCAGGCCGCAGGTATTTAATGGCTTCTGTCACCGCCCGGTAATCTGCCGGCTTGTAGAGCAGGGGTGCCCCCAGCGTTAAGCGGTGAAAGCCAAACTTGCCAATTCTTGATTGAAAATATTTGCCTGTTGAGCCCTGAAAACGCGCCATGTTGTCAACAATATTTACCAGGTCGTAAAATTCCTGACCGGGCAAAACGTGTACAGACTGTACGGCTACCCTGGTGTAGCCCTCATC
Source organism: Desulforamulus hydrothermalis Lam5 = DSM 18033 (assembly GCF_000315365.1). Taxonomy (NCBI): domain Bacteria; kingdom Bacillati; phylum Bacillota; class Clostridia; order Eubacteriales; family Peptococcaceae; genus Desulforamulus; species Desulforamulus hydrothermalis. The sequence goes on along the minus strand of NZ_CAOS01000008.1, from coordinate 117,521 downwards.
CTGCAGTTTGGCCAGAGCGGTAATGGGGCTGTCCACCGGCTTGCCCTGTTGCGCCAGGGCAGCACGAATGGTTTTGGCGGTGTAAGCCCAGCGAACCTCAATGCCGGGAAAAGTCTCTTTGACTTTCCTTTCCAGCTTGCTGAAGGATGCGGCAGCTTCGGCCACGTTGGTACCAAACGTAACCAGCAAAATAGCCTGCTTGTCAACCAATTTACATTACCAGCCTTTCAATAAAAATAAAAAAACCTTAACGGCAAGCGCTAAGGAAAGGTTAAAAAGGCATAAAAGCCCCTTATAACCGGTTGCAACTGCTTGCCTCTCCGCGGGAGGGTCAGTTAAGCATCAGGCAGGTCTCCTGACTGAGGCATCAGCGCTAGTTTCAACCTTCCCGGTTTAACCAGTGGTGAAATAATGAAACTAACTAGCCCATCACAGTGGCCGGACCGTTCGGGATTTGCACCCGATTCCCTTTTAAACCCCCTGCCGCAGGGGGTACCTGATACTTTCACATATATGAATTTCTTTGGAAATAATAACACTTATTTCATTTAGTGTCTATATAATTTTTCAAAAAAGAGCCTGAGGGTGTTAGCCTGTTCCGGAAGGCGGCCAAAGGGCAATTTCCGGTACGGCAGTAAAAAGATATTGCCAGATTTTGCTTGAGCTATTAAAATATCTTTCAGCAACAAAAGATTCCTGCAGGTGCCCCACCGGGGAGAATAGGGAATCGGGTGCAAGTCCCGAGCGGTCCCGCCACTGTAAACGGAGAGCCGATACCATTTAAAGCCACTGGCCGCAGGCCGGGAAGGCAGGTTATCAGGCCATGACCCGTAAGCCAGGAGACCTGCCTGGAGGATCCATGTTATCTGAGGATGATGGCAAAGTTCTCAGCCTTTTCAGGCTGGGATTTTTTATTTATGCAGGCAGTGCCTGAGAAGCGTGGCGACAAGGTATAAACATGCTAAGGAGGGAATAGGCTATGTCATTACTTGCGCAAACTCTGGAAAAAATTACACCGCCTGATTACAACTGTGAAGAATTGGCCCAGCAAAGGCTGGACAACCTTACCAAACCGCCGGGCAGCCTGGGCGTGCTGGAGGATATTGCCCGCCGGTTGGCAGGCATGCAGGGTACCCCGCTGCCCCGGTTGCCCCAAGAAAAAGTCTCTCTGGTGCTGGCCGGTGATCACGGCGTGGTGGCAGAGGGAGTGAGCGCTTTTCCTCAGGAAGTCACACCGCAAATGGTGTTGAATTTTTTGCGGGGTGGCGCAGCCATTAACGTGCTGGCACGCCGGGCGGGAGCCAGAGTGGTGGTGGCAGATATCGGTGTGGCCGGACCTGTCATAGCACACGAGGGCCTGGTTAACTGCCGGGTTAAAGCCGGTACGGATAATTTTGTGCATGGGCCTGCCATGAGCCGGCAGGAGGCTGTAACAGCCCTGGAAACAGGTATTACACTGCTTAAGCAGCAGGTAAAACAACGCCCGGCCCTGGTGGGCATCGGCGAAATGGGAATTGGCAATACCACTGCCAGCACCGCTGTTTTAGCAGCTTTCAGCGGTCTGCCCGCTGAGCAAATAACCGGCCGGGGTACCGGCATTGATGAAACCCGGCGGCAGCATAAAGCAGCTGTGGTGGAACGGGCGCTAAAGGTAAACCGGCCGGATGCCCGGGACGGGCTGGATGTTTTGGCTAAAGTGGGCGGCTTGGAAATTGCCGGCATGGCCGGTATCATTTTAGGCTGTGCCGCCGAGAAAATACCGGTGGTTCTGGACGGCTTTATTTCCTGCGCCGCCGCTTTGGTGGCCCGCTCCCTGGCTCCCTTGAGTGCGGCCTATATGCTGGCATCTCACCGGTCCCAGGAACCGGGCCATGCCATTATGCTGGAAATGCTGGGTTTAAAACCAATGCTGCAGATGGCCATGCGGCTGGGCGAGGGCACCGGGGCGGCCCTGGCCTTTCCCATTATTGAAGCCGCCATCTGCATAATTAATGAAATGGCTACCTTTGCCGAGGCAGGAGTCAGCCAGGGCGAATAAGACTTGAGCCACCGGCCGGCATTGCCGGTGGCTGAATATTTTCGCACCTTAAGAGGTAATAAAATGCCCCCTTACTTATATGCTAAATAAAGGGGGTGTGAAGGTGTGTTATCTCCCAGCTTAGAAGATTACCTGGAAGAAATCTACCGACTGAGCCAGCGGGGCGAAGCGGTGCGGGTGTCAGACATTGCTGCCTGCTTAAAGGTAAGCCTGCCGTCGGTGACCCGGGCACTGCAAAGATTAAACGAAAGCAGGTATATTTACTACCGCCCCTATAAAGATATTGTGTTAACCGAGCAAGGAAAGCAACTGGGTCATTTTTTAGTTGAACGGAACAGATATATCAGAGAGTTTTTGCGGCTAATCGGTTCCCAATGCGATGTGGCAGCGGAGGCGGAAGCTATGGAACACTACCTGTCGCTGCCTACCCTTACAGCCATCATAAATTTTGTTAAGTTTACCGAGCAGCACCCCTCCTGGCTGGATGATTTCAAAACCTACTGCCGGAAGGAAGCAGCCAGACCAAAAGCATAAACCACCCCGGGTCCTTATTTAAACCAAACCAAGTATTCTGGCGCCCTGGGCTGTGAGAAAACAAACCGTGCAGGCAACGGCCAGGGGAATAGCCGCGGCCAGCAAAGCCCACTTGATACTGCCCGCTTCACGCCAAATGGTCCACAGAGTGGTGCCGCAGGGATAGTGCAGCAGCGAAAACAGCATCACGCACACAGCGGTTAACCAGGTCCAGCCGTGCTGAACCACCAGCAGATGGTGCAAGTCCTGCAAACTGTTGAGCTCTGTCAAGGATCCGGCCGCCAGATAACCCATCATAAGAATGGGCAGCACGATCTCGTTGGCCGGCAAACCTAAAATAAATGCCATTAAAATGAAACCGTCCAGTCCCATTGGTTGGGCCAGGGGATTTAACAAGTCAGCCCCGCGGGCCAGGAGGCTGATGCCGCCTACCCGGATATTAGCCAGCAGCCAGATAACCGCCCCGGCCGGTGCTGCCACGCAAACCGCCCGGCCCAGGACAAATAAAGTGCGGTCAAAGACAGAGCGTAATATAACCTTGCCGATTTGCGGTTTTCTGTAGGGGGGTAATTCCAGCGCAAAAGAAGAAGGTACTCCCTTAAGCAGGGTGTGGGAAAGCAGCCAGGAAACCCCCAGTGTAACTGCAATACCAAACAGGACAACCCCTACTACCACAGCTGTGGTGGCCAGGCTGCTGCCGAAGCCAAAAACCAGGCAGCCGGCCAGCGTAATCAAAGTTGGGAAACGGCCGTTGCAAGGAACAAAACTGTTGGTCAGCATGGCAATCAAACGTTCCCGGGGCGATTCTATAATCCGGCAGGCCACTACCCCGGCAGCGTTGCAGCCAAAACCCATACTCATGGTCAGGGCTTGTTTGCCATGGGCACCCACGCTTTTGAAAAAACGATCCAGGTTAAAGGCCACCCGGGGCAAGTAACCCAAGTCTTCCAGCAAGGTAAAGCAGGGAAAAAATATTGCCATCGGCGGCAGCATAACCGAAACCACCCAGGCCAGGCAGCGGTACACACCTTCCACCCCGAAACTTATCAACCAGTGCGGTGCCTGCAACCAGTTAAGTAAGTCCCACAGGCGGTCCTGGCCCCAGAAAAGTACGGCGGCAATCAGCTGCGAGGGGTAATTGGCGCCGGCCACCGTCAGCCAAAAGACCATGCCCAGCAGCAACAGCATCGAAGGGAATCCCCAAATTCTTGAGGTAAGGATGTTATCCAGCCGTTCATCCCAATCAAGCCCGGGTTTGGATCGGTGGCAAACGACCCGCCGGGCAATTGCTTCTGCCTGATGATAAATCTCGCTGACCACCCTGTCGTTAATTTGTAAAGCATGTTTTTGTTTTAAAACGTTAGCTTCTTTTACAATATTATACAAATTGTTTGTTTGGCAACTCATACCAGTATATCACCCCCCACCACCGCCTTGCCCCTTGCCAACCATTCCGCCAGAGCGCGGACGACCGTTGCATCACCGTCCAGGAAACGTAAGGCCAGCCAGCGGCTGTTGAGTGTCTCACCTACCAATTCTTTGATTTTTGGTTCCAGTCGGGCAATGCACTGTTCAATTACTTGATCATACCGCACCCGGCGGGGCGATGTCTTAACGCTGCCCTCGGCCACCGCCGCCACTGCTTGTTGCAATGCCGGCAGACCGGCACCCTCCCGGGCAGCCGTAGCTACCACCGGAACCCCCAACTCGTTTGACAGGGCAGAAATATTTATCTCAATATTTTTTCGTTTTGCTTCATCTATCAAGTTGACACAAACCACCACCCGGGAGGTAATTTCCAGCACCTGTAAGGCCAGGTTGAGATTTCTTTCTAAACAAGTGGCATCCACCACCACAATGGTGGCGTGCGGCCGGCCAAAGCACAGGTAATCCCTGGCAACCTGCTCCTCCGCAGACTGAGCCAATAACGAGTAAGTGCCGGGCAGGTCAATGAGTTCATACAGCCGCCCCTGAAAAATATATTTGCCGGTTGCCCGCAGTACCGTTTTGCCGGGCCAGTTGCCGGTGTGCTGGCGTAAGCCGGTTAAGGCATTAAACAAGGTGCTTTTGCCGGTATTGGGGTTACCTGCCAGTGCAATGACATAATCTGTTTCGGTTGCGCCGGCCTGATAAAAAGCTTCCCGACTGGCCCCGCTGCCGCAGGACCGGTGTGTTAACCCCATGTTGTTTCCTCCTTCAAGCTGACCAGTATGTTGGCTCCCTCTTCCCGCCGCAGGGCTATCACTGCACCTCGGATTTTGTAGGCTTTCGGATCCCCGGCCGGGCTGATGCGCAGGGCTTCCACCCGGGTGCCCGGCACCAATCCCAAGTCCAGCATGCGGCGCCGGATAATGCCTTCTCCCTGGACAGTATTAACCACGGCAGCTTTTCCTACCGGCAGGTCACAAAGAGCTACCACCGGCGTACCGGGAAAAACAGGCTGTTGCTTGAGCATAAATATCCCCCTCATGTTAGAAGTACTTAACTATGTTAGCCCAGACTAACAATCGGCCAGTACGGCAGGGCACTATTTTTGGGCAAAGCAAGATATTAAAGAAAAACAATGTTAGTGCCGGCTAACTGTCTGGCGGGTTCTATCATCATGCTATGAAAGAGGGCCGGCCTTTGTTACAGGAAAAAATTCCGGTCAGGGCGGTGGATAACTTCCTAACGGTTGGCTTGTCCCGGAGCGCTTGGTTAAAGTACAATATGGAAGTAACATGAAATGAGGTGAAAAAATGAAGCGATTTATTCTGGGGCTGCTGGTTCTTGGGGTGATGCTGTTAAGCGGCCGGGCCGGTCTGGCCAACGAGACCGATACAGCGGGTGGTATGGAGATAAGCAAGGAAATTATTGTACGGGCCAAGGTGTTAGAGGTAACGGAAGGAAAGGACCAGGTGCCGGATTTAACCGGCTGGGTGGAGGGAAAAGAGCAATTGGTCACCGCCCGGGTACTAAGCCAACCTTACCAGGGGCAAACGGTGAGTTTCTTTCATGTGGTGCCGGATCAACCCGGTTTGGCAGTGCACGTCAAGCCGGGTGATGAAGTGATATTATCGGTGGAAGTGGAAGGCAAAAAAATTGTCAACGCTTTTGTGACCGATTATGCCAGGGATAAAAAGCTATATTACCTGGCCGGTTTGTTTGCCCTGCTGATGGCCCTGGTGGGAGGTATTAAGGGGGTTAAGTCTGTATTGTCGCTGGCTGTCACCGGGGTAGGCATCTTTTATGTCCTGCTGCCGCTCCTGTTTAAGGGGCATAACCCCCTGTTGATGACCGTACTGGTGGCTGCTGTTATGACCACGGCAACCATGATACTGGTACACGGCTTTAACCGTAAAACCCTGGCCGGGGTAATCGGTACCACCAGCGGGGTTATCGCTGCCGGCATCTTAGCCATGCTGGTGGGGGCCGCTGCCCATCTAACCGGTTTCAGCAGCGAAGAAATGCAAATGCTGCTATATATCCCGCAACAGGTAAAATTTGACTACCAGGGCTTGCTGTTTGCCGGTATGATTATCGGAGCCCTGGGGGCTGTCATGGACGTGGCCATCTCCATTGCCGCTGCTGTGGAAGAAGTCCAAAAGGCCAACCCTGCCCTGGACACCCGGGCGCTCATGCAAGCGGGCATCAATGTGGGGCGGGATGTCATGGGGACCATGGCCAATACTTTAATTTTGGCTTATACCGGCAGCGCCATTCCTTTAATCCTGATCTTTATGGCCTACCAGATGCCCTTTTTAAAAATTATTAATCTTGATTTAATTGCCACCGAAATTGTCCGTGCCTTAACCGGCAGCATCGGTTTAATTCTGGCCATTCCTGTCACATCATTAGCCGCCGGGTGGTTGTTCAGCCGGGGCCGGGCAAGTCAGGTCAACCCAGGATCATAAATCCGTCTTCCTCTGGGACGGATTTTTTGTTCTTCCATAACCAAATTAAAGGAATGTCAAAACAAACCTTGAATAAATACTATATTCGTATTATTCAGAACAATTTCCGGGGGCTGCCTTATGGAAAAACAAAAGGCCAGAATGCGTTTTTATGACCTTAAGTCAATCCGTTGGAGAATAACCCTGCTGTTTCTTGTCATAATTTTTGTGCAAGTTATGCATATGTTCTGGATCACCAAACAGGCCCATGTTAATGCCAACCTGGCTGCCCTGGAGAAGGTAAAGGGTGATTTGCGGCTGGGGGAAGCACTGTTAGACGCTTTATATCCGGGGCCCTGGGCAATAATAAACGGCAAGTTGTACAAAGGCCGGCAAATAATGAACAACAATTTTGCTATTGTTGATATGGTGGGAAAATTGACAGGCAATACCTGTACCATATTTCAGGGAGATACCCGTGTTGCCACCAATGTCATAAGAAACGGCAGCCGGGCTGTCGGCACCAAGGTATCAAAAGAAGTTGGGCAGGTAGTGCTGGAACAAGGTCGGGAATTTTACGGTGAAGCAGAAGTTGTGGGCATCAAATACCAAACGGCCTATAAACCCATTAAAGATCAAGCAGGCAGGAATATCGGCATCTGGTATGTAGGAGCCAACAACCAGTATGTTGACAATATTTTCCGAAACTCTGTTAAAAACCTCTGGTCAACCCTGATTATTAATTTTTTTTTAACTGCCGTTATTTTTTGGCTGCTGACTAAATCACTGGTCAGACCGGTTAGGGAACTGGTTAATTATGCTAACCTGTTGGCGCAAGGAGAACTTGACACAGCAATAACTGTTAAGACACAAGATGAAATAGGTTATTTAGCCAGAGCCTTTGAAAGGATGCGCATTGAGCGCAAAAAGGCTGAAGAAGAACTGCGCGCCAAACACCAGCAGTTGCTGGATATAATAGAATTCCTGCCCGATGCTACCTTCGTAATTAACCAAGACAAAAGAGTCATTGCCTGGAACAGGGCTATGGAAGAGATAACCGGCGTCCGCAAGGAAGATATTATCGGCAAAGAAAATTATGCCTCCGTCCTGCCCTTTTACCTCAACCAACAGCAACCCCTGCTGGTTGATTTGATATTCCTTAACCATGCCAACCAAGCAAATGGTTTGGTAAAAATTACGGAAAAGACATTGTCCAAGGAAGTTTTTTTACCCCCTAACGGCGAAGGGGAGGGCACCTATCTGTTAATTACTGCCGGTCCGCTTTACAATAACGAAGGCCAACTGGTGGGGGCCGTAAAGTCCCTCAGAGATATTACTGATCGCAAGTTAGTTGAAAAACAGCTGCGCTATCTGGCTACCCACGACTCTTTAACCGGCTTGCCTAACCGGTTGTTCTTAGAAGAAAAAATTAAACAGGCGGTGGCTCAAGCAAAGCAGGGTAAAGGAAGTGCCCTTTTGCTTATTGATTTGGATAACTTTAAACTTGTTAATGATACCCTGGGACATGACGCGGGAGATAAACTGTTGCTAACCATTGCCGAACTGCTCAGCAGCAATCTGCGCAGCCAGGATACGTTAGCTCGTCTGGGTGGGGATGAATTTGTTGTGTTACTGGACGGAGCTGCGGCGGCAGATGCCCTGGCCGTGGCGGAAAAGATCAGGTCTTTGCTGGACGAAAACGAGCTGTGTCTGGTTTTATATAAACACTGCTTTAATATCAGCCTTAGTATCGGCATAACCATGATCGACGGGGCCATACCCCCTCACCGGCTGTTAGCCCTGGCCGATACAGCTCTTTACCGGGCTAAAGAAACAGGCAGAAACAGGATCGTGTTTTTATCCTGTACGGAGGATGAAGCAAACTCTCTGTCTGAGGCAAACCGCATCATCACATTAATAAAAGCAGCACTCAAGGAAAATCGCTTTGTTCTGCATTACCAGCCGGTGGTTGCCATTAACAGCAGGGACATTATTCACTATGAAGTGCTGCTGCGTATGCAGGACGATAAGGGAGAGCTAATCTATCCGGGCAAATTTATTCCCGTTGCTGAACGTTTTGGTTTAATGCCCAGGATTGACCGGTGGGTTGTTAAATCAGCACTGGAGGTACTGGCAGCCAGGCCGGACTTGAGTTTGTTTATCAATTTATCGGGAGCCAGTCTGGGGGATGAAAAATTATTGGCCTATATAGAACAAACCGTTCATACCAATCATATTGAACCCTGGCGGCTGGGCTTTGAGATTACCGAAACAGTTGCGGTAAAAGACCTGGGAAGGGCCGGCAACTGGATTAAAAGGCTGAAAAACATTGGTTGCCGGTTTTCCCTGGATGATTTTGGCATCGGTTTTTCATCCTTTTCGTATCTGAAAATTCTGCCGGTAGATTATGTAAAAATAGACGGTTCTTTTATCCGCAATCTGCACCGGGATGATACCCATTATGCGCTTGTTCAGGCCATGCAAACCGTGGCTCACACCTTAGGCAAAAAGACAGTGGCGGAGTTTGTAGAAAACGATCAAGATTTAGCCAAGTTGAAAGAACTTAACATAGACTGTGCCCAGGGCTACCTGATTGGCAAGCCTGGGCCGGTACCCAATGGGACTGATTTAGCCACCAAATGAAAACATCCCGTTCCTCAATGTAACGGGATGTTTTTAATTGGTTCGGAGTTAAGAATTTGCATCTCGTGCAAAGATTAGCTTAAAATAGTTATACTATAATATATATGCGGACAACTAAATGAAATTAACGAATTTCACATGATCATCCAGATAACAGTTAAATAAGGCATAAACTTCAATAAAATGATTAACCAGGCAAGGGTCAAATTGGGTATTGGAACACCTCATGATCTCTGCCAGGGCATCTTCTTTTTTACGGGTTGCTTGATAAGACCGGTATGATGTCATGGCATCAAAGGCATCGGCTATGCTGACTATACGCGCCCCCAAAGGTATCTGATGTTTTTGCAGGCCATAATAGCCCGATCCGTTCCAGTGTTCATGATGGTATTGGATAATAGGTATGACAGGCTCAACATCCTTGATATTTTTCACAATATCCACGCCGTACCGGCAATGACGTTTAATTTCGGCGAATTCGGCTTCGGTTAATTTTTCTTTTTTATAAAGTATACCGGGGTGGATCATGCTTTTGCCAATATCATGCAATAAGCCGCCCCAATAGACAGTTTGACAATCTGCTGCAGATAATTTTATCTGCTTGGCAAGAATATATGAAAATATGGCCACCCTTTTCGAATGAAGGGCAATATTTTTAGGCAGTTTAATATACAGTCTTTTTACAGCAAGGAACAAAAAAAATCCTCCCAACTTGACAGCCGGAGGGGACAAAATTTAATTCCTCCGCAGCCTGGCAGTCATAGCCTGACGCCTTAGACCCATGGCTTTGCGTCCCAACCTTTCGATTGGTTTGCCCTTAAGATACTACCGGTATTATACAACACGGTGTTGCGATTTTCAACAAATAATTAACTATATGTTCTGGGGGATTTTTAGTGGGGATAGCTAAAAAGTTTGGTCATAACTTGAAAAAAGTCCGGCTTCGCAACAACCTTTCACGCAGGCAGGCTGCCGCCCTGGTAGGCATCTCCGAGGCTTTTTGGGGCTATTTGGAAAGAGGCGAAAGAAACCCGGGTTTTGATGTAATAGATAAAATAGCCAAAGCCTTTAACATAAGCCCCCACCTTTTGTTTGTAGAAGGTGAAGCCAAAAATAATATGGAAATAAACCAGCGCCTGGAAAAAATACTAACTCTGGGGGAAGAACATAAAGTTTTTATTATTAAATTTTTAGATGCTTACTTGGAGGTTATCAACAAATAAAGCCGGCAACAGGCCCGTCTCCGAAGGACGGTTCATATGTCCGTTTATGAACCGTCCCCGGCTTGCCGGCGTCCCAGGTAGACATAGCCGATAACTGCCGCCGCCGTAAGCAGGATGCTTAAAACCTGGGCGGCCCGCAGAGGGCCGAGCATTAGGCTGTCGGTACGGAAACCTTCGATAAAAAACCTGCCCAAAGAGTAAAGGCCCAGGTAGAGCATAAACAGCTGCCCTGCCGCCTGCTTGCGCCGGCGTACCATTAAGATGACAAACACCAGCAGGTTCCACAGTGATTCATATAAAAAGGTGGGGTGGCGGTAGGCGCCGGCAATATACATGGCCCAGGGCAGGTCGGTGGGGTAGCCGTAGGCCTCCTGGTTAAAAAAGTTGCCCCAGCGGCCAATGGCTTGCCCCAGGGGAAAACTGGGGGCTGTAATGTCGGCCATGAGCCGGAATCTTAAGCCCCTGAGGCGGCAAAACATATAACCGAACAGGATAGCTGTCAGCAAACCGCCGTGAATGGCCAGCCCGCCATGCCATAGCTGGGGTATTTCCCAGAGGTTGCGGCTGTAATAGTCCCACTCCATAATCACATAGTACAGTCGTGCTCCCAGCCAGGAGATGGGAGCGCCAATTAATACCAAATCAATGATGTGATCTTCTTTGATCCCCCGGCGGCGGGCTTCCCGCAGCGCCAGCCAGGTACCCAGCAGCACCGCCGCCATCATCAACAGGCCGTACCAGCGGATGCTGATGGGCCCCCAAACAAAGACGTACGGGCTAATTTCTAACCAGGTCATGTCAGCAGCTCCTTTGGCAATGATTATAGCTTATTTTACCCCGCTTTTTTCTGTTTTCCAAGAATAAGTATCATTTATTACGGCGTGTGGCAAACCGGTGCCGGTTAGGTTTATTTTCTTCCTTGTCTTCCCAGTTTGATTATACTATAATTTCTCTGACCCCATGCGGGGATAAAACAGGCAGTAACAGGAGCAATTATGCAGATACCGAGAATCGTTATTGCAGGCACCCACAGCGGGGTGGGCAAAACCACCCTGACCCTGGGTTTGCTGGCTGCATTAAAGCGACGGGGCTGCCGGGTACAGCCCTTTAAGGTGGGGCCGGATTATATCGACCCCGGTTTGCACACGGCGGCAGCGGGCCAAACTTCACATAACCTGGACAGTTGGATGGGTTCGCCGGCGGCTGTACGGCAGCTTTTGCTGCGCCAAAGCCGGGCCGCTGACCTGGCGGTGGTGGAGGGCGTCATGGGTTTGTTTGACGGTGCCCGGGGTCAGGGCGAGGCCGGCAGTACCGCCCAGGTGGCCAAAATAATCAAGGCGCCGGTGGTGCTGGTTTTTTCTGCCAAAGGCTTAGGCCGCAGCGCTGCAGCCCTGGTTAAGGGTTACCGGACCTTCGACCCGGCAGTCACCATTGGCGGTGTTATTGCCAACGGCGTCAGCAGTGAGCGGCACCGGCAGTATATGCGTGAAATTATGCAGGAACTGGGCATACCGCTGCTGGGGGCGACAGACAACCGGCAGAGCTTGACCATGCCCCAGCGGCACCTGGGTTTGCTGCCGGCAACTGAAAACAATGATTTGCCCAAGATGCTGCAGCAATTGGCCGATATTATAGAAGAACAAGTTGATCTGGCCGCCCTGTGGCGGTTGGCCCGGCAGGCGCCGGATTTGACCGGCGAGGAAGCGGTGCCGCCCAAACCAACCTTTGCCGGTGTACAATTGGCGGTGGCCAGGGATGAAGCCTTTAATTTTTATTATCAGGACAGCCTGGATTTTCTCAGCGAACTGGGAGCTAAACTGCTTTTTTTCAGCCCCCTGCATGATGCAACGCTGCCGCGTGATATTCATGGCATCTATATCGGCGGCGGTTTCCCGGAACAATTTTTACCGCAGTTGTCCGCCAACCGGGCCATGAAGGAACAAATTCGCCGGGCAGCCCGCCGGGGCATGCCGCTATACGCCGAGTGCGGCGGCCTTATGTATTTGTGCCGCGGCATCTCTACTGTGGCCGGCGAACGGTACGAAGGCGTCGGCTTGGTACCGGCGGAGGCTAAAATGCAGAACCGGCTGGCGGCTTTGGGCTATGTCACGGCTACCTTAAATTCGCCCAGCCTGCTGGGTGAGCCGGGCCGGCAGCTAAAAGGCCACGAATTCCACTGGTCTGCCCTTGAAGCGCTGCCGGCGGAACGGGCAGCTTACCGGCTGAGCGGGGGCCGGGGGCCGGCGGGCCGCTGCGAAGGGTATGCCCGGGATAATCTGCTGGCCTCTTATGTCCACCTTCATTTCAGGTATAACCCCGCAGCGGCCAACCATTTGCTGGCTGCCTGCGCCAAATATAAACAACGGGAGAGAGGTGCCCCATGAAAGCGGCCTTGCGGAACGGCTATACCACCGGCAGCTGTGCCGCAGCGGCGGCCAAAGCGGCTGCTTTGGCGCTGGTGCACGGTACCATGGTCCGGCAGGTTACTATTTCCCTTCCCCGGGGCGGCAACCTTACTCTGCCGGTTAGCAGGGTAGAGATAGGAGAGGGAAGCTGCCGGGCCGAGGTTATTAAAGATGCCGGTGATGACCCGGATGTTACCCACGGCTTAACCATTGTGGCGGAAGTTTCTTTGCATGAGAACGGGCTTATTATTGCCGGCGGGCCCGGGGTGGGTACGGTTACCAAGCCGGGATTGGCAGTGCCGCTGGGGCAGGCGGCCATCAACCCGGTTCCCCGGCAGATGATTGAGCAAGAGGTGCGGCAGGTGTTGGGGCCCCGCAAGGGCGCCCGGGTGGTCATCAGTGTGCCCGGCGGCGAGGCGGTGGCAGCCCAAACCATGAACCCCCGGCTGGGCATTGTGGGCGGCATTTCCATTCTGGGTACCGGCGGTATTGTGCGCCCCATGTCGGAAGATGCTTACCGCCGTTCTCTGGTGCCGCAGATTGACCAGGCGGTGGCGCTGGGATACCGCCAACTGGTGCTTACACCGGGCCGGCTGGGCGTGAACAAAGCTGAAGCCATGGGGCTGCCAACGGCAGCGGTGGTGGAAACCAGCAACTTTATCGGCACCATGCTGGAGGAATGTGCCCGCCGGCCGGTGGAAGCGGTGCTGCTGCTGGGACACCTGGGCAAGCTGGTGAAAGTGGCAGCCGGAATTTTTTATACCTTGGGCCGAACAGCGGATGCCCGGCGTGAGATTATTACCGCCCAGGCAGCCCTGCAGGGGGCGCCCCACCATGTTATAGTTGCCTTGATGAACATGAATACTGCCGATGAAGCAGTGGATATATTGAAGTCAGCCGGCCTGACGGCGGTGTTTCACCGGCTGGCAGCTGAGGCCAGCCGGCGGGCTGCCCGGCATGTGCAGGATCAGCTGAAGGTGGGCACTGTTATGTATGCTCTAAGCGGGGAGATCGTGGGTTATGATGCAGCAGCCAGGGAGATTGGGGGGCAATTGGGATGGCTAAACGGATTAAAGTAATCGGTGCCGGTCCGGGCAGTCCGGATTATTTAACCCCTGCCGGGGCTGCTGCCCTGCAGCAGGCAGAAGTTTTAGTGGGTGCCCGGCGGTTGCTGCAGGCCTTTGCCCGGCCCGATCAGGAAGTTTTTGCCCTGGGAGCTGACCTGGAGGAAGCGGTTGCGTTTATCCGCCGCTCCTATGAAACAAAGCAAGTGGCGGTGCTGGTGTCAGGGGATACCGGGTTGTACAGCTTTGCCGCTTACCTGGCGAATTGCTTTCCTGCCGCAAGCCTGGAATTCATTCCCGGCATCAGTTCGCTGCAACTGATGTTTGCCCGTTTAAAACAACCCTGGCAGGATGCGGTGGTGCTGAGCTGCCACGGCAGAAACGACCGGCGCTTGCTGGCGGCTGTCCAGGCCGGCTGGCCGGTGGCCGTGTTAACGGATAACCATAATACCCCCCAGACCCTGGCTGCCCGCTTACTGGCGGCAGGCTGCACTGACTTGCCGGTGTCGGTGGGGTGCAATCTGTCTTACCCGGCGGAGCTGCTTTATCGGGGAACTTTGTCTGCCTTAGCCAAAGCTGAGCAAAAATTTCTCAATTGTGTGGTGGTTATCGGTGTCTAAAACAGAATGGCCCTACATTACGCCCGGCATGCCCGATCACCTGTTTAAAAGAGCCGGCGGTATTGCCATGACCAAACAAGAAATCCGCCTGATTGTGCTGGGCAAGTTGCGGCTTTTTCCCGGTGCGGTGGTTTATGATGTGGGAGCAGGCACCGGCAGTGTGACGGTGGAGTGCGCCAGGCTGGTTAAGCCGGGGACGGTGTATGCCCTGGAGCAGGATGCCGCTGCTGATGAACTGGTGGAAACCAACGTGCGCCGTTTCGGCCTGTCCAACGTGAAGCTGGTACCCGGCCGGGCGCCGGCTACCATGGCCAAGCTGCCGGCCGCCGACCGCATTTTTATCGGCGGCAGTAACGGGGCTTTAACAGATATTTTACAGGCGGCCCACCGGAAATTAAAGCCCGGCGGTTGGCTGGCAGCCACTGCCGTCACTTTGGAAACCGGCCCGCTGGTCATGCGGTTTCTGATCGAGCAGGGCTACCAGCAGGCGGAAGCGGTCAGCGTTACGGTGGCAGTGGCCCGGCAAGCGGGCGAGTCACACCTGTGGCAGGGACACAACCCGGTGCTCATCATCAGCGGCCAAAAGCCGGTTTAAGCCGGCCGGGTACGTCTGTCGTTAACTAGGACATTAAAAATTAACTAAAGCGGTGATCAGTATGATTTATTTTGTGGGGGCCGGGCCAGGCGACCCGGAACTGCTGACGGTGAAGGCCCAGCGGCTGCTGCAGCAGGCCGACCTGGTGCTTTATACCGGTTCATTAGTGCCCCGTCCGGTGCTGGACTGCTGCCGGCCGGATGCGGTAAAGGCGGACAGTGCCGGCATGGTTTTGCAGCAGATAGTAGACCTGATGGTGCATCATTACCGGCAAGGCAAGCTGGTGGTTCGCCTGCACACCGGGGATCCTGCTTTGTACGGCGCCATTGGCGAGCAAATGGCAGCCTTGGATCAGTTGGGAATATCCTACCGGGTGGTGCCGGGTGTCAGTTCTTTTTTGGCGGCAGCTGCAGCGGTACAAAGGGAGTATACGGTACCCGGCGGCTCCCAAACGGTCATTATCACCCGGCTGGCGGGCCGCACACCGGTGCCGCCGGAGCAATCGCTGGCAAGCCTGGCCCGGCATAAGGCTTCTCTGGCCATCTTCTTGTCGGTGGGCCTGATTCAGCAGGTGCAGCAGGAACTGCTGCAGGGCTATGAGGCAACAACCCCGGTGGCTGTGGTGGAACGGGTTACCTGGCCCCAGGAGAGAATTATCCGCGGCAATCTGGGCCAACTGGCCCGGCTGGTGGAAGAAGCCGGCATTACCCGGACAGCCTTAATCCTGGTCGGGGAGTTCCTGGCGGCCCGGGGAAGTTCTTTACTTTATGATGCGGGGTTTGCCCATGGTTACCGGGCGGGAGAATAAGGTGGCCATTCTGGCCCTGACCAAAGGGGGGGCTCAACTGGCCGCCACCCTGGGCAAACTGCTGGGGCAAGCGCAACTGTATCTTCCCGGCAGGCTGTACAGCAACCACCTGCCGCCGGACACCCGGTATTTTGACCACTGGCGGCAGGCGGCCGGCGAGGCTTTTACCCGGCATAACCGGCTCATATTTATCATGGCTTGCGGCATTGTGGTGCGTACCCTGGCGCCCCTGCTGCAATCCAAACATAGCGACCCGGCAGTAGTGGTGCTGGATGAGCAGGGGCGGTTTGCGGTAAGCCTGTTGTCCGGCCACCTGGGCGGTGCTAACCGCCTGGCCCACACAGTGGCCGGGCTTTTGGGCGGTACGGCAGTAATTACTACCGCCACCGATGTGCAGGGAGTGCCGGCCCTGGAAATGCTGGCGCAAGAGTTGGCCTGTGAGATTTACCCGGCCCGCCGCGTCAAGCTGTTTAACCGCTTGCTGGCTGAGGGAGAAAAGGTAACCCTGTGCTCCCGCTGGCCCCTGCCCCACCGTTACCGGAGCGGTTTTACCTACCTGGAGGGTTGCCCGACAGATGTAAGGGGCCCGGTGGTGTACATAACCAATAAACCGGTGCCGCCCGCCCGGGATCCCCGGTTGCTGCTCAGGCCCCGCAACCTGGTGGTTGGTGTGGGCTGCCGCAAAGGAGTAAGCGGCCGGCAGGTGACAGAAGCGGTTAAGACAGCCTGCCGCTTGGCCGGCTTTAGCATACTGTCACTGCGGGGGCTGGCCACAGTGGATTTGAAAATGCAGGAACCGGGGTTAAGGGAAGCGGCTCAATACCTGAGGGTGCCCCTGTTAGAAGTATCCCGGCAGCAAATAGAAGCATTGCACGGACAATATACACCTTCAGAGTTTGTGAAGGAACGAATAGGAGTTGGTGGCGTATGCGAACCGGCAGCCTTGATAGCCGGCGGTACGGGGCGGCTGCAACTGGCCAAACAGAAGCTGGGCCCGGTCACCGTGGCCATAGCGGAGGCCAAATTATGGTGGTGGGATTAGGCCCCGGCGACCGCAATTGCTTTACGCCGGAAGCCCTGGCCGCCATTGCGGCAGCCCAAGTGGTGGTGGGCTACCATACTTATTTAGATTTAATACCGGATTTGTTGCAGGGCAAACAAGTGGTGGCCACCCCCATGCGGGGAGAAGTGGAGCGGGCCCGGCAGGCGGTGGAACTGGCCGCTGCCGGGAAAACCGTGGCGGTGGTCAGCAGCGGCGACCCGGGCATCTACGGCATGGCCGGCTTGATCATTGAAGCAGCCGGGGGACGCGTGCCGGTACGGATAATTCCCGGCATTACCGCTGCATCAGCGGCGGCGGCCAGCCTGGGGGCTCCCTTAATGAATGATTTTGCGGTGATCAGCTTAAGTGATTTGCTAACCCCCTGGGAAACCATGTTGCGGCGGCTGGAGGCGGCTGCCGCCGGGGATTTTGTGGTGGTGTTGTACAACCCCCGCAGTCACGGACGTCCGGATCATATTAAAACAGCCCGGCAAATTATGCTTAAATATAAACCGCCTGCTACACCGGTGGGTATTGTACGCCAGGCCCGGCGCGGCCAGGAACAAAAAATTCTTACCACCCTGGGGGAAATGCTTAACCATGAGATAGACATGTTGACCACAGTGGTCATTGGCAATGCCCAAACCAGCATCCAGGGTGACTATATGGTCACAGCCCGGGGGTATAAATGGTGATCCTGGTCCTGGCAGGCACTCTGGAAGGAAGGGAAACCGCTTTATTACTGCAGCAGGCAGGATTTGCGGTTACCGCTACAGCGGTGACCGACTATGGTTGCCGCCTGCTGCAGCAGCAAGGATTAACCGGCACCCTGACCGGCCCCCTGGATGAAGCAGCCCTGGCGGCAATTCTTGGCCGGGGGGTTCAGCTGCTGGTGGATGCCACCCACCCCTTTGCTGAACAGGCTTCCCGTACGGCCATGGCAGCAGCCCGGACGGCCGGGGTGGCCTACCTGCGCCTGGAAAGGCCCGGGGCGGCGTTGCCTGATCATCCTCTGGTATACCGGGCCCGGGATTTAACCACAACCATCAGCCAGGCACTGGAACTGGGCAAGGTACTGTTCTCTACCCTGGGCAGCAAATCACTGGCCTCCCTGCTGGCTGCCGCTGCCCCGGCAGGGGCCCGGGTAGTGGCCCGGGTACTGCCGGACAGCGAAGTTATCCGGCACTGCCGGCAAATTGGTTTAACTCCCGATCAAATTATTGCCCTGCAGGGCCCCTGCAGTGTGGAGTTAAATAAAGCCCTGTACCGGCAATACCGGGCGGAAGTGGTGCTGACCAAGGACAGCGGCTATACCGGCGGCGTACCGGAAAAGATTGCTGCCGCACTGGCAGTTGGCCTGCCGGTGGTGGTTTGGCAGCGGCCGCTGCTGCCCTATCCCCTGGTGCTGCACAGCCCTGCCGAGGTGCTGCAATATTGCCTTCATAACTTGGCCGGGCGGCCGCCCGGCCACCAATAAGGGGGATGTTCATGCAGCAAGGTATAATAATTCTGGGGCACGGCAGCCGGCTGGCGGCGGCCAACCGGGAGATTACGGCCATTGCCGAGCAAATTAAGGCTGCCGGGCCGGCAGCCCTTTACGAAACCTGCTTTTTGCAATTCGGCCAACCGGATCTGGCCCGGGCAGTGGAGAAACTGAACCGGGCAGGCGTTAAAAAAATTACCGTTATTCCTCTGCTGCTGGTGGTCGGCAGGCATATCCGGCATGAATTGCCGGCTTTGCTGCAACAGCTCAAGGCAGAGTATCCCCATATTACTTTTGTTTTGGCGCCTCACCTGGGGGCTGACCGCCGCATTGCGGAAATTGCTCTGGAACGTATGAAGCAAGGAAGTGAAATATGATAACAGATATTTTTCCCGATGTGATCTGGCAACCCGCTGACATTGAACGCACCAGCCTGTCCATAGTGGAGGAATTTCTGCGGCCGTTACAGTTGCCGCCGGGCGAAAAGGCGGTAGTGGGCCGGCTGATTCATACCAGCGGCGACCCGGCCTTGGCAGGACAGGTGTGCTTTCATCCCCGGGCAGTGGCAGCGGGGGTGGCAGCCCTGCAAAGGGGATGCCACATTTATACCGACGTGAGCATGCTGGTGGCCGGCATCAACAGCAAACAGCTCAGCCGTCGGGGCGGCATGGTGCATTGTGCGGTGCACGACCCGGCGGTGGCGGCAGAGGCTAAAGCCAGAGGGATTACCCGGGCGGCTGTCGCCATGGAAAGATTTGGCGAAAAATTAAATAACCAAATAGTTGCCATTGGTAATGCTCCCACGGCTTTGTTTGCTTTGCTGGGCATGATCCGCCGGGGGCTGCGGCCGGCCCTGATCATCGGCATGCCGGTGGGGTTTGTGGGAGCGGCGGAAGCCAAAGAGCTGTTAATGCAGGGTGAGGTTCCCTATATTACTGTCAGGGGAACCAGGGGCGGCAGTCCCCTGGCGGCGGCGGCCGTTAATGCCCTGCTGTATCTTGACCGGTAGGGAGGAAAAACCCATGGCTCTGGCTAAAACAATTATGATTCAAGGCACATCTTCCCACGTGGGCAAGAGTCTGCTTTGTACAGCCCTGTGCCGTATTTTTAAACAAGACGGTTTCCGGGTGGCACCCTTTAAAGCCCAAAATATGGCTTTGAACAGCTACGTCACCCTGGACGGCGGTGAAATCGGCAGAGCCCAGGGAGCTCAGGCGGAGGCCGCCGGGGCAGTTGCCACTGTGCAAATGAACCCAATTTTGCTAAAACCAAAGCAGGATTTGCAGGCCCAGGTAGTAGTACTGGGCAAGCCCCTGGCAGATATGAGCGCCCGGGATTACCGGCAGCATTTTTTGCCCCGGGCAGCCGACCTGGTGCAGCAGTGTTTGGCGGAGCTGCGGCAGCAGTATGAGGTGCTGGTGATTGAAGGAGCCGGCAGTCCCGCCGAGGTTAATTTAAAAGACCGGGATATCGTTAACATGCGTACCGCCTTTTGGGCGGCAGCGCCGGTAATCCTCGCCGCTGACATAGATCGCGGGGGGGTTTTTGCTTCGCTGGTGGGTACCCTGGAACTTTTGGAACCCCTGGAGCGTCAAAAAGTGGCGGGGTTTATTATCAATAAATTCCGCGGCGACCTGGAACTGTTGCGGCCGGGCCTTGATTTTTTGGAACGGCGTACCGGCTTGCCGGTGCTGGGGGTAGTGCCTTACCTGCATGATCATGGCATCGCTGAAGAAGACTCGGTTGCCCTGGCCAATGGGCCTCACGCCCCGGCCGGGGGAGAGCTGGATATTGCTGTTATTAAATTGCCAAGAATTTCAAATTTTACCGACTTTGACCTGTTAAGCCGGGTGCCCGGTGTATCCCTGCGCTTTGTGGCACAGGCAGAAGGCCTGGGACAGCCGGACGCTGTGATTCTTCCGGGAACCAAAAACACTGTGGCAGATATGCTGTACCTGAAGGAGCAAGGGCTGGAACAAGCTATTATCGCCTTGGTCCGGGACGGTATGCCGCTGGTGGGCATCTGCGGCGGCTACCAAATGATGGGCAGCATGCTTTACGACCCGCTGGGCAGCGAAGCCGGCCTGGGCCATGTGCCGGGGCTGGGCCTGCTGGATATAGAAACCACCTTTGGGGCAGTTAAAGAAGTGCATCGCTGCACCGCCGAAATAAGCTGCCCGGAACTCACCTGGCTGAAAACCAAAGGCCCGCTGACCGGTTATGAAATTCATACCGGACAGGTGGTACTGGGCCCGGGTGCGCAGACCTTGCTGCAGATAACCGGCCGTTCCGGCCGTCCGGTTTGCCTGGCGGACGGGGCGGTGGCCCGTGGGGGACAAGTTTTCGGTACCCACCTGCACGGCTTGTTTGATAACCCTCAGCTGCTGTTGGACTGGGTAAATTACTTGCGACAGCGCAAGGGCCTGGCGCCTTTGACAGCCGACCGGCTGCCGGTATGCCGGGAAGACCGGTATAACCGCCTGGCGGATTGGGTGCGCCGACATTTAGATATGAAAAAAATTTATGAGATTATGGGGTTGGGAGCTAGAAAAGCATGAGCATGCTCGTATTGGCAGCCCTACTGCTTGACCTGCTGGTGGGCGACCCCCGCCGGCTGCCCCACCCGGTGGTGCTTATGGGCGCCTTGATTAAAAAGGGTGAGCGGCTGATTCGCCGATTGGCCGGCAGTCCCGGGGCATTAAGGTTGGGCGGCGTGCTGCTGGTGATAAGCCTATGCGCACTGGCCTACGGTGTTACCAAGGGTTTGATTTGCTTGGCCTCCCTGCTGCATCCCTGGCTGGGTCTGGCAGTTCACCTGTGGTTGTTGGCCACCACGCTGGCAGTTAAAAGCCTGTACCAGCATGCGGTGGCCGTGGCGCAACCCCTGGCCCGGGGGGACCTTGCGACAGCCCGGCAAAAGGTAGCTTTGATTGTGGGACGGGACTGTGACAACCTCAACCATCAAGAAGTAACCAGGGCGGCAGTGGAAACGGTGGCGGAAAACACTGTGGACGGCATTGTGTCTCCGCTTTTTTATGCTTTTATCGGCGGTGCCCCCCTGGCAATGGTTTATAAAGCGATCAATACACTGGACAGTATGATCGGCCACCGGCATGAGGCTTATGTACATCTTGGCTGGGCGGCCGCCCGGCTGGATGACCTGGCCAATTACCTGCCGGCCAGGCTGGCCGGTGTTTGCTACGCCCTGCTGTCCCCGGCTTATCCCGGCGGTTTTACTGCCACTGTGCGGGCCATGCTGCACGATGCGCCGGCCCATCCCAGCCCCAACAGCGGTATCCCTGAGGCGGCGGTGGCCGGAGCGCTGGGTATTCAATTAGGCGGCATCAATTATTACCAGGGCCAACCATCTTACCGGGCCAGTCTGGGGCAAGCCAAATATCCCCTTACTTACCGGCATATTTACCAGGCGCTGCACCTTACCTGGGGGGTTACCGCCCTGACCGCGCTGGCGGGTGGGCTGGCCGGGTATTTGTTCGCAGGCTGATGAGTATTATAAATGCATGGAGGTAGCACCTTTGCTAACCGGTTTCCGCCTGGCAGTCAGTTTTCTTACAATCATACCTCTTTACAAAAAAATGGCAAAAAACCAGGAATTAGCTCGGTCGGTGTCGTATTATCCTCTGGTAGGATTGCTGTTGGGCGCTGCGGCCGCCGGCCTGTGTGTTCTCTTGCAGCGGTTAGGTTTAACCCTGGGGGCGGACGCCCTGGCGCTGGCTGCCCTGATTTTTCTTACCGGCGGCTTGCACCTGGACGGCTTGATGGATACTGCGGACGGCCTGTTAAGCGGGCGTGATCGAAGCAAAAAACTGGAAATCATGAAAGACAGCCGGGTGGGAGCCATGGGGGTCATCGCTTTTGGCACCATGCTGCTGCTTAAATTATCTTTTCTTTATGAACTTAATTCTTCTCTGAAAATTACCGCTTTGCTGCTGGCACCGGCCGCCGGCCGCTGGGCCATGGTTTACAGTATTGTTCGTCATCCCTATGCCAGGGCCAGCGGCGGCCTGGGGGCGGTGCTGCAGGGGGCCGGCTATGCCCAGCTGGCCCTGGCCAGTATGTTTTTTGCGGCTGCCGCCTTTTGGCTGGCCGGTTGGCCGGGTGTGCTGATAACGGTGACAGCAGCCTTGACGGCAGGGGTCTGTACGGCTTTGATAGTTAAGAGTTTAGGTGGCATGACAGGCGATACCTACGGCGCCACCGGGGAGATGGTAGAAACGTGGACGTTCTTGATAATCCTATTAGGTCAGCAGGCCGGGCTGCTGTAGTATGGCGCGGGCGAGCTGCTGCACCGGGTACCTGCGGTGAACTGGTGCAGGGAACCCTCCGGGGCGAGCCGTTCCTTATCACCTGTCCGGTTGATTTATGGAGCGAAGTGTCTGTTGAGCTGAGCAATTCCGGTGCAACCGTGGCGGCATTGGATAAATCCAGCCGGGCAGCCAGGCTGACATTACAATATCTGGGCGCGGAGTATGCCTGCGTTGCCATTAAAAGAGTTTCCGTATTGCCGGAAAGCAAGGGCATGGGCAGCAGCACCGCCGATATTGCTGCCACCTGCCAGGCCACCGCCAGAGCCCTGGGGAGGGAACTGGAGCCGGCCGCCATTGCCAAAATTGCTGCCCAAATTGAACCCAGTGACGGGCAAATGTTCCCGGGCATTACCATTATTAACCACCTGACAGGTGAAGCCAAAAAATACTTGGGGCCGGCGCCGCCCCTGAACCTGGTGGTGGCTGATCCGGGCGGGGTTGTGGATACCGTAGTGTTTAACCGGCGGCAGGATTTGGCAAGCAAGAATTTTCAAAAGGAACCCATGGTCAAACAGGCCATGGAACTGGTAACCCGCGGTTTATTAACTGAGGACTGGGAAATGATGGGCCGGGGCGCTACCATCAGCGCCCAGGCTAACCAGGTGGTCTTGCCCAAACCGCACCTGGCCTTATGGCGGCAGTGGGCGGCGGATATGCGTGCCCTGGGTGTGTTGGTGGCCCACAGCGGAACGGTAATGGGCATGATCTTAAGACCCGGCGGGGTGGACCCCAGAGAAGCGGCTGATTTTGTGCGGCGGCAAAAACCCGATTGGACCGTGTGGCATACCTCCATGATCAGCGGCGGCTTACGGTAAAGGGTGACGGCAATGCAACACGGCGGTAATGTCTGGCGGGCTGCTCAAGCGTACGGCGTGCCCAAGGAAAGAATACTTGACTTCAGCGCCAATATCAATCCCCTGGGACCTTCTCCCAAAGCAATGGCGGCGTTGCAAGCGGCCCTGGCGGATATAAAGCATTATCCGGAACCCCAGGCGGAAACCCTGCGCCGGTTGATCGCAAATATAACCGGTGTGCCGGAGTCTATGCTCATTCTGGGTAACGGGGCGGCAGAACTGATTTATGCCCTGGCCGGCGTAATAAAACCCCGGCGGGTGGTGCTGCCGGTGCCGGCCTTTAGCGAATATGCCGCTGCTTTTGCGGCTTTTGCACAGCTGGAAGTGGTTTTGCCGCCGGAGCAAAACTTTTGTTTGGATGTTGGGCAGCTGTTAAGGCTGTTGCAGCCCGGTGATTTGCTTATACTTGCCAATCCCAACAACCCCACCGGTGGTTTAATTGAACCGACTGAGCTGGCACAACTGGTTTGGGGAACCGGCCGGGCCGGAGCCTGGCTATTGGTGGACGAAGCCTTCATGGATTTTGTCCGGCCTTCCCGCACGCTGCTGCCCGAAGTGTCCGGCCATCCCTGGTTAATGATTTTACGCTCCTTGACAAAATTTTTTGCCATGCCCGGCTTGCGCCTGGGGTATTTGGCTGCTGCGCCGTATATTATTAAACAACTGACCGACTGTTTGCCGCCCTGGCGGGTTAATCTGCCGGCCCAGGCGGCCGGCCTGGCCTCTTTGCAGGATACAGACTACATTGAAACAACCTTAAAGTTAATCCACCGGCAGAGAGATTGGCTTGCCGCCGGTCTGGCTGCCCTGCCCGGCTTACGGCCCCTGCCGGCTGCTGCCAATTACATTTTGGTGGATTGCCGGGCCGGCGGTTTAACGGCAGGCCAGATCCAAGCACACCTGGGGCCGGCCGGCATACTGATCAGGAACTGTGACAACTTCAGGGGTTTAGACAGCTATTATTTCAGGGTGGCAGTGCGCAGCCAGGAAGAAAACCGTATTTTATTGCATCACTTGCAGACAATCATAACTGGGTAAACAAGAGGAAATCTCCGGCGGCACGGGATTTCCTTTTTAAGTTATATAATTCAGAATTGTTCGTTGTCATAAATATTTTTCACCTGTTAAAATATAAGCAATCATAATGAAAGTGCGTGTGGGAAGATGGGCAAAATCAAGCTTTCGTCACCGGTGCAAATTTTTATTGTGTCCTTTTTCGCTATGGCAGTGGCCCTGGCCACCCTGGGCTATTCAGCTTACCACGCCTGTTATGAGCTGTTGGCCAAAAATGTCGGGCTACGGGCCCAGGCCACAGCCCAGGTGGCAGCGCAGTTAGTCCGGCTGGATCGGCAGCTGGTTGCGGAGATGCAGGGGTTGGATATCCAAAGCTCCCGCCGCCACCCGGCCACCCTGGCCTTTAAAAAGCAAATGGCCCCCCTGCTGCAACAGCAGGATATTAAATTTATCTATGTGGAAACCAAACTGCAGGGGCCGCAAATCCGTTATTTTGTCACCCCGGAGGAGGAACATGTTTTCGGGCAGCCCCCGGGCACCCCGCTGGAATATTTTTATGTCTTTACCAGTGAGGACGAAAGCAGCTACACCAACCGGGATCGTTACGATGTAGCTGACCCCCTGCGGCAGCAGGCCTACGCCGAGAAAAAACCGGTCTACGGTGAGCCTTTAAAAAGCAAGTGGGGCGAACTGATTACCGGTTATGCGCCTATATTTGAGCGGGACGGGCAGTTTGTCGGCTTGCTGGGGGTGGATATTTCCGGCCAGGAATTCACTAAAAATATTCTTTATGTCAGAAATATCATAATTATAAGTTTTGGCATTATTGTCATCCTGGGAGGGTTTTTCCTCTACCGGGCTGTTCGTATTTTAAGCAAACCCATGTATTTGGACGAATTGACCAAACTGTATAACCGCCAGTATATGAAGGCAAGGCTGGAGGAAGAAGTAAACCGGGCCAAAAGATATGGCCGGCCCCTCAGCGTGTTAATGCTGGATCTGGACTTTTTCAAGCAAATTAACGACTGCTACGGGCACCAGGCCGGCGATCTGGTGCTGCGCAATATTTCCCGGCTGCTGTTGCTGAATTTGCGGGAGGAAGATATTGCCTGCCGCTATGGCGGCGAAGAAATGGTGATAATACTGCCGGAAACCGACTTGCCGGAAGCGGCCGTGGTGGCAGAAAGACTGCGCCAATCCATTGAACGAATGGAATTTATCCTGCCGGGCAAAGAAAAGCCGGTAAAGATAACCGTAAGCATCGGCATTGCCGAGCTGACCCGGGAAGATACCCCGGACATGCTGCTGCAGCGGGCGGACGAAGGATTATACCTGGCGAAAAGGCGGGGGCGCAACCGGTATGACTTCTGCCAGTAAAACCAAGCAATTTATCCCCGGAGCAACACCGGGGATTTTTTAAGCAAGTGCAATTTGTGCTTTTAATCATATTTGGGTATGATAATTCAAAGGCGTTGGTTAAATCCTTCATAATATGGTAAAGTTTATGTGCAGTAAGACAAATAGACAGATTATTGACGGGGAGTGTGAAACTTGGTCGTTAACGACAAGGAACAGCTCAAATCGTTCATCTTAACCCGGCTGCCGGAAGATCAGCCGATAAAACTGGTGGATTTAGCATTAAAATTAAGAATTAAGCCGCAACTTTTACTACCCGCTTTACAGTCTTTGGTGGCGCAACGCAGCTTAAAAGCCGCCCGGCCCCAGGGAAGCGAAGGCGGTGCCGCCGGCCTTTGGCTGGCTCGCAACGAAGTGCCGGCAGCAGAGTTAGCCAGGCTTGGCGAGGGAGTCTGGAGCTATAGCCCCCAGCTGCTGGCAGTAAGGCAACGGCAGCTGGCAGCCTTGCTGGAAGACGATGCCCGGGGCAGAGTATTAAGACTGCTGGCCGACGGCTTACCCCGAACAGCCGAACAGATCCAGGCAGAACTGGGCGACCGGGAAATGCCTCCCCTGCAGCAAATAAACCGGTTAATCCAACTGCCTGACGGGCGTTTTACCCTCACTGACACTGCTGAAGGACAGGCGGCCTTAGAGCAGCGGCGCCGGGAAGAACAGCAAAGGCAAGCAGAGATTGCCAAACAGGAACAAAAGCTGCGGGAAGTATTTGCCGACGGCCAAGCATTAAGCAAACAGGAGCTGGAGCAGCTGCTGGGCGGCCCGCTGCTGCCCCAGGTTAAATTTCCGGTGGTGCGGCTGGTGAGCGGCCGCTATGCTGCTGCTGACAGCCCGGCGGCCTGGGAAGATGCCGCCCGTTACCTGGCCGGTCATGGCCCGTTAACCTTAACTGATTTTACCAGAAAATTTAAAATGCACAGCCGCCTGGTGGCCTCCCTGCGGACCGGTAAAGAAGTTCCGCCCTTTATTATATTGCCGGACGGCAGCATCACCACCACCGCCACTCCGGCCGGACAGCAAGAAACGGAACGGCGGCAAGCGGGTCAGGGGTTGCAACAGAAATTGGCTGATATTTACCGGCGGCAGCCTTTTTTCAACCTGGGTACATTGCTGGAGCAGCCCGAACAAAGGGAACCGGCAGTAACCATGATGCAGGCGGAAGGGGCTTGCCGGGTTAATGTCAACGGTGTTGGTCTCTGGGCGGCACCTTATCCCCACGACCCACAGGTCATTGCCCAGGAGCTGAAAAGACTTACCGGCATGCACCTGGCAGCCCGGCCGGGGCCGCCGGTGCTGCCGGCCGCCTGGCTGGCGGGACATTCCATGACCGTGCAGGAAGCAGCGGATAAATTAAAGCTGAGCCAGGCCGATATTTTAAACCTGTGCGAACTGGAGGAGTTAACCTCTTTCCGGCTGGCCGGCCAGGTCAGGGTTTGGCGTGAGGAAGTTAAAGCCATTAAATATAACCCGCTTTTGCACAAAATTGTCAAGGGAGCCAGTAAAATAACCACCCTGGAGGCGGCTGACCTGCTGGATACCACGCCCGACCGAATTCGCCGGCTGGTGCGCGAGGGATACATCAACCCGGCCGGGGAAGTGGAGAAAGAAGACGGCCGAACCACTATCCTGGTGCGACGGGGTGATATTCAAGCCATTAAGGAAAGGTTCCCCGGCATCGAACACGAATGGTCACTGGCGGCACGACAGCAGCGGCGGGATGCTGCCCGGGAAAGCGCCAAGCGGGAAAAACAGCCTGCCGGTAAAAAACGACCCCGCCGGGCAGTGACACCGCCGCCCCCGCCGGTGGGGCCGCTGGCGCTGGATGATTTCCAGCAGCAAGCGGTACAGGCTGCCCTGGAGGGACGCCATGTGCTGGTGGCGGCGCCCACCGGCACCGGGAAAACTGTTATTGCGGAGCGGTTAATCGAAGCAGTAATTCAAAAGGGCAAGGCGGCGGTGTATACCTCACCCCTCAAAGCCCTTAGCAACCAAAAGTTTGTTGATTTTCGCCAGGTGTTTGGCCATGAAACGGTGGGCCTGGTAACCGGGGATATTTCCATTAACCCCTATGCCCCCCTGTTAATTATGACCACCGAAATTTTTCGCAACCGCTGTTTTGCCGAACCGGAAGGGTTGGCTGACGTGGCCTGTGTGGTTTTTGATGAAATTCACTACCTGGATGACCCGGAGCGGGGGACGGCCTGGGAAGAAAGCATCATCTTTGCCCCGCCCCATGTTAAATTTCTGGGCTTGTCAGCCACTGTGCCAAACATCCGGGAAATTGCTGACTGGATGAGCGAAGTGCGGGGGGAACCGGTGGAGGTGGTGGTAGAAACCAACCGGGCGGTGCCGCTGGCCATTAATTGGCTCAGCTCGGACGGCAACATTATGGATGAAGAGGAAGCCCGAGAATACATTGAACTGGCGGCCCAAAAACGCAGCCAGGAACGGCAGGCCGAACGCCGGGCCGCCCGGGAAGAGGAGTTTGCCATGAGAAGCAGGAGGTGGAGCAAAGGTGGAGCACGTCGCAGCAGAAAACCCCTCGATCGCCATTGAGGCTGTTCAAGATCACCTGCCCGCCCTTTATTTTGTGTTTGGCCGGGCCCGTACGGAGGAATTGGCGGCTGAACTGGGACGGGAATGGGACTTTTTATTTCCCGATGAAAAAGAACAGGTGCAAAAGGCCATTTTAGAAGCAGAAAAAGAGCACCCGGATATTTTTCAGCGGGGGCACCGCAGGGTATTGCGGAAACTTTTGCAGCAGGGTATCGGTTATCACCATGCGGGACTGTCCCCTGTGCTGAAAAACCTGGTGGAACGGCTGTACGAAAACCGTCTGCTGTGGGTGTTGTTTTGTACCGAAACCTTTGCGGCCGGCGTCAATTTTCCGGCGGCCTCAACCCTGTTTCATTCCTGCCGCAAGTGGGACGGCAAAGAGTTTCGCACCCTGATGAACCGGGAATTTTTTCAAATGGCGGGCCGGGCCGGGCGACGGGGTTTTGACCGGGTTGGGCATGTGTACATCCGTATTGATGATAAATTTCCGGAACAAACAGGTTTCTTTAATGAAGCAGAAGTGGAGTCAGTATACGGCCGGCTGACCGTTTCACCCAATACCGTTTTAAGCCTGCTCAAATGGAAAACAGATGAGGAAATAGATCGTTTCCTGACCCAAAACTTTTCTGCCTACCAGGAGCGGCAGGCCCAGCGGGAAATTACCGCCCTGTTGGAGGATATAAACCGCCGCTACCAACAGTTCCAGAGCATCTTTTGCGAGCTGAAGGGGGAGGCTGCCTGCCCCTTGCACCGCCGCAAACTGATACGGGAACAAAAACGCCTGCGCACCGCCAAGTACAAAAACCGCCCCGGTAGCAGAGAAAAGATTCAGGAAATTAAGCAAATGCTGGCCAGCCAGCCAGCCCACCGCTGTTTGCACGAAGTGTGTGCGGACGCCCGGGACAGCCTGGAAGCCCTGGGCTACCAGCGGGCAGGGTTGCTGGGGCAGCTCAATGCGATTCGCCAGCAGTCGCAAAAATATGTGCATGAATTTCACTATGTAAAAAGCATCCTGGAAAACCTGGGTTACATAAAAGGAAGGGAATTTTTTGCCCGGGGCAACTTTGCCCTGGAGCTGCATGTACAGGAAATTCTTGTTACCGAACTGGCCTTTGCCGGCCTGTTGGAGGACCTGCCGCTGGAGCAAGTGGCCGGCATTTTAGCCGGAGTGGATTATATACCGGGTCGCCGGGAATATGTTCCGGCACCGCCCTACGACCCCAGCCCGGTTTACGAACTGCGGGAGGAATTGCTGGCAGCCGGTGTGCCGCCCCACTTTTTGGTTTGGTCCGGTACCCCGGGCTTTGTGGCCCATACCTGGTACACCGGCCAGGGGCTGGACTACCTGTTGGAAAATACCAGCTTGCAAGAGGGCGACATCGTATCCATTATCCGGCGGCTGATTGATTTACTGCGCCAGATTGATGATGCCAGCCACAGCAACCCGCACCTGCGGGAGCGGGTACGGGAGATGCGCCGGGTTATCGACCGGGACGAAGCTGCGGTGGTATTTTAATACGCCCGCTAAAACTCAAAAACAAGCATCCCGTTTCACTGTAAGGGCGAGACGGGATGCTTGTTTCTGGCAGGGACAGACTGTCTATTTAATGCTGAACTCTACATTAACCACCGCCGTGATTTCTTTCTCGATGGAAGAAGTATCATTAATGCCGTAGTCTGAGATTTCGTTGGAGTTAACCGGAGTTATTTGAAACACACCCATTCTGGCGGAACGCAGGGGGCCGATACGG
Organism: Desulforamulus hydrothermalis Lam5 = DSM 18033; assembly: GCF_000315365.1. Lineage (NCBI taxonomy): Bacteria > Bacillati > Bacillota > Clostridia > Eubacteriales > Peptococcaceae > Desulforamulus > Desulforamulus hydrothermalis. The sequence goes on along the minus strand of NZ_CAOS01000008.1, from coordinate 87,278 downwards.
CTGCCGGTGCTGGCCGCCATTTTTTCTGCCCGCAGCTTTGCGTCCCTGGTGGCTTCCGCCAGCATATTAACTTTTAAATCATTCAGCTTAGTATAAAAATATTGCGGCTGCTGAGATTCAAAGAAAACGCCCTGCTCAATTAACTCGGTGGATTCCCGGGCAATACCGGCAATTTTCTGCACATCGGCGGATTTAATTTCAACGCTCTGCAAAAGCCGGTAACTGGCGATCTGGCCGGTGCTGGTGCCGTTGGCGTTATAAATATATTGCGGCATAGTAGTGATAGAAGAAACGGTTATTTGATCCTCCGCAATACCTTTGCTTTTTAAATAAGACTTTACTTTTTCTAAATCACCCTTTAAATTTTTATAGGCTTCAGGTAAGGTGGCCGAATCCTGGTAAAAAGATCCCCGCCAGACGGCCAGGTCGGAAACAATTTGTTTCTTGGCGGAACCCGTAACCGTAATGGAAGAACGGCTGGCAGCGTAATTTGCCAGCGGGTTGGCCAGCACCAAGGAACAAATAACCAGGGCGGCTGCCAGCAGGGCTGCAGCTATGACATAATACTTGCCCTTGCTGTTTGATTGCTCCATTTCATAACCCCCTAACATATTTTGCCAAGGCAAATGCCTTGTTGAATAATATACGATTAATTACTGAAAACGTAACAGGAAAAATTAAAATTATCAACCAAGCAATATCAATTTTAGAAAGAATCCTCCATAAATATAATCTTTAACGTAAAATAAATTTATAAAAAATTCCCACCTGTCAGTTATTTGGCGAATGTGACAGGTTTTTTTTTGACAGCCGGGTTAATTAAGAGTAACCCTGTGTTAGACAGGCTATGATTGGTTGTCACGCCGGTTTCAGATACGTTAGTATAAAGTATAGCTAATCCACTTTTTTAGTGGAAATAAAAATAGCGAAAGGGGAAGTTGCATGAGAACAGCAGCAAGGATATTTTCCGGCCTGATCCTGGGGGTTTTTGTCCTGGTACTGGCCTTTGGCGCAACAGGCGGCAGTGCCGCGGAAGCCTATGTAAGTTATGACAATACCAAAAGCAACAGTACCGCATATAACAGCCAAAACTATAAAGCTTATAATTACCAGACAACAACCGCAAATTATGGCTCCTACAACTACACAAGGTACAACAACGGCGCCACACAAAACACCACTGTTTACCGCACCTACAATTATTACACATATAACAACACGCAAAACAATACTGCCGGCCCGACCAGCCAACCGGCTAACAGTACGGTGCGCACCGGGCAGCCGGCCGGCGGCATCAGCACAGCGGATGAGCAGGCCATGCTCAACCTGATTAATAAGGAACGTGCTGCAAAAGGTCTTAAACCCCTGGCAATGGATGCTAAGTTAAGCCAAATTGCCCGTCTGAAAGCCCAGGATATGATTGACAAAAACTATTTTTCCCACCAATCTCCCACTTACGGTTCACCCTTCGATATGATGAAAAATAACGGCATTACCTATCATTATGCCGGGGAAAACCTGGCCGGCGCACCTGATGTCAATACGGCCCATACTAACCTGATGGATTCGCCGACCCACCGGGCCAATATTTTAAGCGAGCGATACTCCAAGGTAGGCATTGGTGTGGTGAACGGCGGCCCGTATGGCAAAATGTATGTACAGGAATTTACCGACTAAATTTAAAAGCGCCATTTAAAGCGCCGGTTTGCCAACCTGTTAGCAAAGGCCGGGAATAACCAGATCCTTCCCCAAAATAAAAAAATCCCGTTTCACTATAAAGTGAGACGGGATTCAGACTGTAGACAAAGGTTGTAAACAAAATAAGGCGGTTTTGTGATCCCCTGTCGGCGACTTGTCGAAGCACCGGCAACAGCACTTGATGAGCGAAAGGAGCCATTGGGGTGGCGCCCACAGGACGTGGGCGCCAGCCGAACCGGGCCAGGATGGCCCGTTTGAGGCGACCCCAAGGGCGACCGTAGCGAATCATAGTGCTGTCGGTGCGTAGACCGGAGCCAAAGGGGATCATAAACCACCGCTAATGTTTGTCGTCACTCTGATCCCGTTTCAATCAAGTGGAACGGGATTTTTTGGTGTTCTATCATAAAACGGTGGCTAAAAACAGGAAAAGACTTTTGGGACAGCTCCTTTGTCAAGCAGGGTATAGCCGCAGGTTTGCCGGGCTGAACAAAGGTTAATGCAGATTATTCTCTTTATTCAACAGCTTTAATAAATAAGCTGCTGCTGCAATTTTAGCGTTCAAAACATCCGGGCTTTGTTGTTCAATAATCTCCATTTGCTCCTGCAGGGTGCAGCCATCCTGGTTGCATTTGAATAATTCATTGCTGATAACCTGCATGCTTTCTTGTTTTTCGGCAAAGCTGATGGCGGTAGAGAGAACATCCCGCAGCACATTTTTTTGCACTTGCGGGTCTGGTTCCACCGGCAGGTTTACCTTTAGCCCCCTGTAAATATCAATAAGAGCCACTAAAATATATTGCTCCAGCGACGGTGTAGGTTTAACATCACCCAACACATTAATCACCCCCGAAGATTTTTTTACAGTTTACCCCGGCTTGATAATTCCCTGACAGCTCCGGAAGCAAAAACAGGAACTAAAAGGGATAATTACTTTTGCTGATGGATTAAGTGCGCTGACCTGCGCCAGCGCACTTAATTTTTGCTAATTGGTTGAAGAATTAACCTGTGCATCTAAAGGAAGCACTTCAGCTTTAGCTGCTTCGGCAGGGAGTTTGATGTCAATTTTGCTGCCGTAATCTTGATAGGAAAAATTAAATGTTGCATTTATCAATTGCATGGGAAAGGGCTGGCCATTAAGCTTATCATTAAATACTACAACAGCAGAGGCAGTTGACTGGTCAGCAAAGTATTTTTCCTTGTCCACCAGGATTTTGCCGGTCATGGTAATGCTGCGCACGATGCTGCCGGATTGCTCAAAGCTTTTCAGCATATCTTGGCTCATGCCAACATGCGAACCCAGCATTTTCATAAACTGGTTCAGGTCGGGAATATTGCCGAAATAGGCCAGTTCATAGTAATTTTTCTGGCCAATGGTTTTTTCTCCCACCAAACGGTAACGGAAATACTTATCAAATTCGCTTGGCAGCTGCATAAATTTGTTTTGCTGTTGCATCAGCTCCACAAAATCCGGCATTGAACCGGCAGGCATTTTCATCCATTTTGATTCGGCAGTCAAGGGATCTTTCATTTTCATGTACATGCCTTCGGCCACCATGTATTGTTCCATTTCTATGGCCGGCATGGTTTGGGGCAGCCCGCCAAAATTCATGGAAAGCTGCTGGTGCAGCCCTTGTTCCGTGTTAATTTCATAGTTTACCTTAGCCTGCATGCTGATGCTGGACGGCACGCCTTGCACAGGAACAGCCGGGTTGGCCTTAATGATCATGGACATATTGCCGGTGCCGCGCAGGGTTTTTAAGCCGGCCTGGGCAGCCTGGCTTTTTTCCATAATTTCTTTAGCCAGTTTGCCGCTGCCAAAGGCTTTGTCCAGCAGGGCTGCTCCTTCAGCAGGGGTCAGATGGGCCTCCGGATTTACGGCAGGTGATACAAGCCCCTCTTTAATCAGCCAAGTAAACGGAACAAAGGCCCAGTGGCTGTTGGGTACCGGCGTGGGCAACGGGCCGGGGGCTTCAATGCCTGGTGTGCGCAGGACGCGGGATAACAATACCACCGCCTGAGCTTGGGTAATGGGCTGGTTGGGGTTGACGGTTTGCTTGGCACTGCCGCTGATGATACCGGCAGCCAAGGCTGCCTTTAAATCACCGGCATACCAGGCATCAGCAGGTACATCCGGCGGCAGGGTTACCGGGCTGGCCGGTGCCGGCAGTGCGGCTGCTTGCACCAGCATGGCAATAAATTCTGCCCTGGTTAATTTGTCTTTGGGTTGAGGCAGTTTATCCAGTAAGGTTTGCTGCAGGTCGCCGGCCAGAGCGGCATTAGCACTGAAAGTCAACAGGACAACAAGCACAAGCAATAAAATCGGTTTGCGCTTCAATAAAAAAACCTCCTTTGCAAATTAACCTGCTCATGCATCTGACAGCACAGCAGGGGAAACCATAATATTCCTTAATTACATAGACGTTGCAAATTGGAATTTTGTAACAAAATGACCTTATTAAATTAAGAAATTTTAGCATTAAATTTCCGGCAGCGGTTCATAATAAAAAAAACAATGATAGGGGGGGGCATTATATGACATTACCCCGGGGAATGCGTTCTTTGCTTGCTTATTTCCCCTCCAGCACCAGGGCGGAGGCGGCTGTGCAGGAACTTAAAGGAATGGGCATTAACGATGTATCTCTGGACAGGGTATCCAGGTACGGTGTAACTACTGACGCTGCGCTGAACAACCCGGTCAACAATGCCGAAACTGCCACCGGTTTAACGATGTTCTCCGCCCATACCAGCCGGCTGACGGATACGGATGCCCGGGTTTTAACGGCCGCTGACCCGTCTAATTATGCCATGGCCGCAGACAATTACGGAACTGCCGGGGGCAAGGCTTTTCTGGTAACCGTGGTTACCACTGACAAGTTGGGTGAGCAGGCAGCCCGGGTATTGAAAAAACACGGCGGCTCCCTTTAACCGGCTGTGGCAAGGAGGGCAAGCATGGAAAAGGAACAGGTGAAAAAACTTGTGCAGGCAACATCACCCGGGACAGCTGTGGCCGAGAATGTATTTACAGAACGGCAAACCGCTGTCTTTCAGTCCAAGTATATTGACAGTTACGATGAAGCACTGGAATTGCTGGAAAAGCATGATATCACCGGCGGTAAAGGCAAACACAAATGGAAACATCGCTAGGGGCACAGCCCCTTTTTTGTTTGCAGTTTATTTTTTTTGGTTACAATGATGTTAAAGGTAGTTACCGGAGGTAATTTTTGTGAAAAAGGTAGTCAGTGTCAGTCTTGGTTCATCCAAGCGCAATCATATGGTCCGGGTTACCCTGTTGGGTGAGGAATTTGAAATCAGCCGTATTGGTACGGACGGCAGTATGGACAAGGCTATGTCAATATTAAAAGAACTGGACGGGCAGGTTGATGCCATCGGGCTGGGGGGAATTGACGTTTATTTGCAGGCCGGCCATAACCGCTATATTTTGCGGGACGGTTGGCGGCTGCTGCAAACAGTTAAACATACACCGGTGGTTGACGGCAGCGGGTTGAAAAACACCCTGGAAAGGCAGGCGGTAGCCTATTTGGTGCGGCAGGGCTTGCTGCAACAGGGTACCAGGGTGTTGCTGGTTAGTGCCATGGATCGTTTTGGCATGGCAGAAGCATTGGCAGAGGCAGGTTGCTGCCTTACCCTGGGCGATTTAATGTTTGCCCTGGGTATCCCCATCCCGCTGCGCAGTTTGGACAAGCTGCAGACAGTGGCCGCCAAACTGATGCCTATTGTAGCAAGATTGCCCTTTCACTTAATATATCCCACCGGCCGGCAGCAGGAAAAACAACGCCCGGACGGCGAAAGCAGGTTTGCTAAATATTACCTGGCAGCAGACGTGGTGGCAGGAGATTACCATTTAATCCGCAAACACTTGCCTAACAGACTTAACGGACAACTGATACTAACCAACACCACCACCCGTGATGATGTGACGGAATTAATGGAGTGCGGCGCCGGCCTGCTGGTGACCACCACGCCGGAATGGCAGGGCAGAACCTTTGGCACCAATGTTATGGAGGCGGTTTTTGTGGCTTTGTTAAATAAGCCCTGGCCGGCCGTAACGGTGGCCGAGTATAACGCGCTGCTGCAGCAGCTTAACTGGCAGCCGAAAATTGTTAAACTGAGACCGGCACTCAGCGAGGGGGCCGGCCGGGTTAATCAACCTTACAATCCTAAAGCCTGATACATGTGGCGGTCCACACAGTTGTCCGGCGGCAACCCGTTGGCTTGACGGAATTTTTTAACCGCTGCTTCCATACCGTAACCAAATATCCCGTCCACTTTACCATCGTAATAGCCCAACCTTTTTAAAGTGCGCTGTACTTCATAAACATCCGAGCCCCGGTCGCCCCGTACCAACCTGTTGTGCCCTTGTCCCGGCACGCCGAAAGGACTGCCCACAATATACACAGGAGTACCCCGGGGCACCCAGGGATACAGCTGCTCAACACTGGAGTTGTGCATGCGGATGCAGCCATGGCTGGCGTAACTGCCGATAGAAAAAGGTTTATTGGTACCGTGGATACCGTACATACCCCAGGGTACATTTAGCCCTAACCAGCGGCTGCCAAAACCGGTGCCCCAGTTGACAGCTTTATGGGTAATTTGCCAGGTTCCCACCGGCGTGGGGGTAGCGGGTTTCCCACAGGCCACGTTGAATTGCTGATATGGTTTGCCATCCGCCATGACGGTCAGCTTGCGTTTGGTGGTATCCACAATAATTGCTATCTTGCCTGCCGGCGGCGGCACTTTTTCTGTGCCGGCCACCGGTTTTTCGATTAAAAGGGCCAGTTTGTGCCAGATCTCCCAGTCTACCACAGCGTTGTCCGGCAAACCATGTTCCTGCTGAAATTTTTTTACCGCCTGTTGCGTAAGGGGGCCGTAAATGCCGCTCAAAGGACCGTAATAATATTGCAAAGCCTTTAATTCAGCCTGGAGATTTTTTACGTCATCTCCCTGCAAGGGAGGGGTACTGGGGATTAGTATGCGATCCTGGTCTTCGTTTAGCGGGCAGCATTGGATGGCAGTTGTCTGGGCTGCACAGGGGAGGTGAGGAAAAAGCAGTAATATAATTAAACCTAAAATACCGGTTAAAATTTTCTGGCGTCCTGTCAAAGATAATCCCCCCGTAAATTAATAGGTCGTGTTATAAAAAATATTTACTTTTGCCAGGCGGCTTATGCGTCATGCATAGTATGCCTCGTTAGCTTCAGCTAAAAACTTGACGCATTTAATTACATCTTCCAACTTTTACCGAAAATGGATGTAACAAAATTAAGAGGTTTTTCGTCAATTAAGTAGAAAATTTTTTAGGTGACTATTTTAGCAAACGGTGGTGGATCATGACATTCAACATGGGCAAGCGATTTCTTCAGTACACCATTCTGGCAGGATTTTTTGTTTTTTGGCTGATTGGCATGGTTGGCTCGGCTGAGGCAGCCTGGCTGGCTACTGTCAAGGCGGACAAGCTCAATTTAAGAAGCGGTCCGGGCACCCATACGGCGCTGTTGGGACAAGTAAATAAAGGAGATAAATTGCCCGTTCTTACAAAGAGCGGTGATTGGTATCAGGTTCAGGTGGGCGGTAAAGCAGCCTGGGTAGCCGGCTGGCTGGTAACAGTTGAGGATACCGGCACGGTATCCCGGGGAACTGCCAGCACCGCCGTCCAGGGCAAAGTGGCTGTGGTTACCGCCGATACACTTAACATCAGAAGCGGCCCGGGTACCAACTACAGCATTGCCGGCCAAGCCAAAAAGGGTGAACAATTATCTGTTCTTGCCCAAAACGGTGATTGGGTAAAAGTGCAGGGGGCCGGCACCACCGGCTGGGTAGCCAACTGGCTGGTGAAAGTGCAAAATGCAACTGCTGCAGCGGCGTCTAAACCTGCCACCACGTCAGCAAACAGCGGCAAGGTGGCTGTAGCAACCGGCGATATCCTTAATATAAGAAGCGGCCCCGGCACCGGCTACAGCATTGTGGCGAAAGTAAAAAAGGGTGACCTGATGTCTGTCTTAGGCCAGAACGGCGATTGGGTAAAAGTACAGCTGGGTGGTACCGTCGGTTGGGTGGCCAACTGGTTGGTAACAGTCCAAACCACCCAAAACACACCAACCGGTAGTACTGCTGCGCCTGCCCAGACTACCCCGGCCACCGGCACGCAGCTGGCCGTTGTAAACGGCGATAACATTAACCTGCGCAGCGGGCCGGGCACCCAGCACAGCGTTGCCGGGCAAGTCAGCCGGGGGGTGCGCCTGCCGGTGGTCAGCCGCTCCGGCGACTGGGTTCAAGTGCGGCGGGAAGACGGAACAACCGCCTGGGTGGCAGGTTGGCTGGTTTCTTATGTGAGCCAGCCGGAGCCGCAGCCGCAGCCCTCTAATGATAAGAGCTGGCTGCCGGGTACACAGCCTGCTGCTGAGCCGGCCGGCAACCAGGGAGCCGGTGAAGGTACTGAAAAGGATTATGTGCCGCAGGCTAAACTGCTGGATGTTCAAATTTCCGAACAGCAAGGTCATACATACATTAATATTGTTTGTGACCATAACATCCAATATAATACCTTCACTTTATCCAACCCCTACCGCTTTGTGGTTAATTTAATGGACATTCAGCTGGCTGATACACCCGCTGCAATAGCGGCCAACACCGAGTTGGTGCAGCAAATCAGAACCGGCTACGATAAAGAGCCTTATGTTTCCCGCCTGGTGGTGGATTTAAAAAAGCCGGCCCGGGTGACCGTAAAAACAGCCGCCGATAAAAAATCTATTACCCTGGAAATTACTAAGATTTCTTACAGTGACGGGCTGGCGGGCAAAAAAATCTTTTTAGATGCCGGGCATGGCGGTTATGATAACGGGGCTTCCGGCAAAAACGGCTTAAAAGAAAAGGATGTCAACCTTGATATTACCTTGAAAGTTGCAGATATCCTGCGCCAACAGGGTGCCAATGTTTTCTTGAGCCGGTCGGAAGATATTTATGTGGACTTGTATGAACGAACCCGTTTGGCCAACGAACTGAGTGCGGACATTTTTGTCAGCATACACAGCAATGCCAACCCCAATACAGCCATTGGCGGCACCTCTACCTATTACTATGCACCTTCCACCATGCCGGCCTTGTATGACCAGCGGGATGACCGCCGGCGGCTGGCCGAGGATGTGCAAAGGGAACTGGTAAGTGCTTTGGGGCGTCGGGACATCGGCGTGCTGCAGGCTAACTTTGCGGTACTGCGTACCAGCCTGATGCCCAGTATCCTGATTGAAACAGCCTTTATTTCCAACGCCGAAGAGGAAGCGCTGCTTGCTGCACCCGACTTCCGGCAAAGGGCGGCGGAAGCTGTTGCCAGGGGTATTAGTTCGTATTTCAGCGGTCAATAGATTAGGGTCAGACCTCTTTGGGAAGTCTTGCCAAAGGGGCTGACCTTTAAATTTTTTTATGATAAAAGGAGGAACAATTTCCAAAATAGGAGAAACTAAAACAAATCCTTAGCTTTTAAGTTGAAACTTGAAATTGCCCTGGAATTAACAACAGGTGGGGGGGTCTGCCGTTTGGAAGCAGCAAAAAAACAGTTTACTTTAGTATTGGGAGTTATCGGGGCGGACGTTCATGCGGTGGGAAACCGCATCCTGGAATATGCTTTTACTGAGGCAGGTTTTAAAGTGGTAAATATAGGCGTTATGGCGTCCCAGGAAGAATTTATTAATGCTGCGGTGGAAACCAATGCGGATGCCATTTTAGTTTCTTCTCTCTACGGCCACGGCGAAATTGACTGCCGGGGTTTGCGCGAAAAGGCCATTGAGGCGGGTATTGGCAACATTAAAATGTATGTGGGCGGCAACCTGGTGGTGGGAAAACAAGACTGGGCCGAAGTGGAGAAAAAATTCCTGGCCATGGGTTTTGACCGGGCTTATCCCCCCGGCACCATGCCCCAGCAAGCCATTGATGATTTGTTAAAGGATTTTGGCGTTGCCCAGCAGCCTTAAAGGGGGAACCGGCATGGAACTGGCCCTGTTGATTGACTTTGGCAGTACCTATACCAAAGTTACGGTGGTTGATGTGGTGTCAGCTGAAGTGGTGGCCACCGCCAAGGGTCTTACGACGGTGGAAACCGGCATCTTGGAGGGGTTGGAGCAGGCCCTGGAGGAGATCAAACCTCACTTTGCGGGTGACCTGCCGCAGTTTCAGCACCGCTTGGCTTGCAGCAGTGCCGCCGGCGGGCTGCGCATGGTGGCCATCGGGCTGGTTAAGGAGCTGACTGCTGAAGCTGCCCGGCAGGCTGCCTTGGGAGCGGGGGCCAGGGTGCTGGGGGTGTATGCTCACCGGCTGACAGCAGCCGAGGTGGCGCAAATCGATGCCAACTGCCCGGATATTATCCTGCTGGCGGGCGGTACGGACGGCGGCAACAGTGATACCATTCTGTATAATGCCAGGATGCTGGCCGGGGCCCGGTGCGGCAATACCATTATTGTGGCAGGCAACAAGTCTGTTGCCCCGGAAGTGCGGGACATCCTGGCGCAGTCCGGTAAAGACGTGCGGCTGACGGAAAATGTGTTGCCTGAGTTAAATAAATTAAATGTAGAACCGGCCCGGGAAACCATCCGCAGAACCTTTTTGGAAAAAATAGTCGAGGCCAAGGGACTGCGGCAGGCGGCAAAGTATATTCAAGGCGTGCTGATGCCCACACCGGCAGCGGTACTGCAGGCTGCGGAGCTGCTGGCCAAAGGCACCCCCGAGGAGCCCGGCTGGGGCGAACTGGTAATCGTGGACATCGGCGGTGCCACCACGGATGTTCATTCCCTGGCGGCCGGGCATCCCAGCCGCTCCGGCGTAACATTTAAAGGGTTGCCGGAACCCTTTGCCAAGCGTACGGTAGAAGGTGACCTGGGCATGCGGGTCAGTGCTTTGTCGCTGCTGGAAACGGTGGGTGCCAAGCAACTGGCGTCCTATGCCGGCGTGACGGAAGAAGAAGTTATCTCCTATGTTCGTATGGCCCACGATCATGTGGCGCTGCTGCCGTCCGACCACAACCAGCGGCGAATTGACACCGCCATGGCCCGTCTGGCCGTTGATTTAGCCATGGAGCGGCATGCCGGCACCCTGGAAACCGCCTGGACCCCTATGGGTGCTATGTATATACAGCATGGCAAAGACTTAACTCAGGTGCCTTATCTGATTGGAACCGGCGGGGTTATTGTGCATCACCCCAATGCCAAAGAAATATTGCAGGGGGCGTTGTTTAAACAGGAGCAGCCCACTGTGCTGCGGCCGCAAAACCCCCGGATGATGCTGGACAAAGAGTATATTCTGGCGGCTGTTGGTTTGCTGGCGGAGGTTAATGCCACCGCCGCCCTGCGGCTGGCCAAGAAATATATTGCGAAAATATAATGCCTTTGGCTATGGAAGGAGTGGCTAACACTTGCAATTGGCCAATAAAAAACTGGATTGGGATGAATTTTTGCACATACGACAGGAAGTTTTAAATACCTGGCCCACCGGACGGGAAGTAGACCTGGCGGAAGCGGTGGCGTACCAGTCTGGGATTCCTGTGTCCCGCCGGTTTGCCGAAAAGCTTGCTCAGGCCAAACAGGAAAAACTTACGTTGGCCCAGCCCCGGGCCGGCGTTGCCCTGGTTCATGAACATATTGAATTGCTGCGCTATTTGCAGGATGAGGGAGGCGCCGACCTGCTGCCCACCACCATCGACAGCTATACCCGGCAGAACCGTTACCAGGAAGCCCAATCGGGCATTGAAGAAAGCCGTTCGGTGGGGCGTTCCATGCTGAACGGTTTCCCGGCGGTAAACCACGGCGTGGCCGCCTGCCGGGAAGTGACAGAGGCATTGACGGTACCGGTGCAGGTGCGTCATGGCACGCCGGATGCGCGGCTGTTGGCTGAAATTACGCTGGCAGGCGGTTTTACCGCCTATGAAGGCGGGGGCATTTCTTATAATATTCCTTATGCCAAGGATGTACCTTTGGAGCGGTCGATTCGGGATTGGCAGTATGTGGATCGTCTGGTAGGCTACTATGAGGAACAGGGCATTTCTATTAACCGGGAGCCCTTCGGCCCCCTGACCGGTACCCTGGTGCCGCCCTGTGTTTCCCACAGCGTAGCAATTATTGAAGCTTTGCTGGCAGCCGAACAGGGGGTTAAAAGCATCACCCTGGGTTACGGCCAGTGCGGCAACCTGACCCAGGATGTGGCGGCGGTACGTTCCCTGGAAGAACTGGCCGATGAATATTTAAACCGTTTTGGTTATCACAATGTAGTTATTACCACAGTTTTTCACCAGTGGATGGGCGGTTTTCCCCAGGATGAAAGCAAGGCTTTCGGAGTGATCAGTTGGGGAGCAGCCACTGCTGCCCTGGCCAAAGCCACCAAAGTAATTGTCAAGACACCCCATGAGGCCCTGGGTATTCCTACCAAAGAGGCCAATGCCGCCGGCATTCGCGCTACCAAACAGGTGCTGAACATGTTGAAGGATCAGCCGCTGCCCGAATTTGAGGATCTCCGGCAGGAAAAAGAGTTAATTAAGGAAGAAACCAGGTCTATCCTGGAGAAACTGCTGGATTTCGGTGACGGCGACATCGCCCTGGGCACTGTACGGGGATTTCAAGCGGGCATTATTGATGTGCCCTTTGCGCCCAGCCGCTATAACGCCGGTCGGCTGCTGCCGGCCCGGGATCATCAAGGGGCGGTGCGCTTATTGGATTTTGGCAACTTGCCCTTCCGTGAAGATATAAAAGAAATTCATCGGGAGAAAATAAAACAAAGGGGTCAAACGGAAGGCAGGGATCCCAGTTTTCAAATGGTAATTGATGATATTTATGCCATCGGCAAAGGTATGCTGGTAGGAAAACCCAGGTAAGAAGAAGCAAGAGGAGAGACAGCACATGAAAATTACGGCTGCAGTTGTATCGCCGGGATTAACCGGCTTTTATTTTGATGACCAGAAGGCCATTAAATTGGGGCGGCGGCAGGACGGCTTTGCCTATCTGGGTGAGCCGGTCACTCCTGGTTTTGCTGCGGTGCGCCAGCGGGGCGAATCCATATCTGTGATGCTTTTGCTGGAGGACGGTACGGTGGCCTACGGTGACTGTGCGGCGGTGCAGTATTCCGGCGCCGGCGGCCGGGATCCCCTGTTTCTGGCGGCAGACTTCATGCCTTTTTTAGAACAAGAGCTGCTGCCCGGCTTAATTGGCCGCGAAGTAACCGGGTTCCGGCAACTGGCGGAGGAATTTGACCGCCGGCAGGATGCCCGGGGCAACCGCCTGCACACAGCCATCCGCTACGGCGTAACCCAGGCTTTACTGGATGCCGCTGCCCGCGTGGCACGCTGCACCATGGCCGAGGTGGTGGCCCGGGAATATAACTGCCGGCTGGTTGATAAACCGGTGCCGATTTTTTGCCAGACCGGGGATGAGCGTTACACCAATGCGGATAAAATTATTATCAAACGGGCGGATGTGCTGCCCCATGGTTTGATTAACAACGTTCAAGAAAAATTGGGTCATCAGGGAGAAAAACTGTTGGATTATGTTGCCTGGCTCAGGGAGCGTGCTTTCCGGTTGGGCGGCGAAGACTACCGGCCCGTTTTACATATAGATGTTTACGGCACCATCGGACAGGCCTTTGCAGATAAGGCAGACCGCATGGCTGACTACCTGGCGAGGTTAGAGCTGGCCGCGGCCCCCCTGCAGCTGCGCATTGAAGGCCCTGTGGACCGGGGCAGCAAACCGGCGCAAATGGAAGCCCTGGCCGAACTGTGCCGACTGCTGGAAAGCCGGGGCTGCGGCGTGCAGGTTGTGGCTGATGAGTGGTGCAATACCCTGGAGGATATTCGGGAATTTGTGGATGCCGGAGCCGGCCATATGGTGCAAATCAAAACCCCTGACCTGGGCGGCATTAATAATACCATTGAAGCGGTTCTGTACGCCAGGGAGCGGGGCATCGGGGCTTATCTGGGCGGCACCTGCAACGAAACCGACCGCTCCTCACAGGTTTGTGTGCATATCGGCCTGGCTACCCGGCCGGATCAGATACTGGCTAAACCGGGCATGGGTGTGGACGAGGGATTAATGATTACCTATAATGAAATGAGCCGCACCCTGGCACTGCTGCGAGCCAAGGGGGTATTTGCCTAAAGCATGCAAAAAATCGGCATGACCACAACAATACCGGTAGAAGTAATTTACGCCGCCGGGATGATACCGGTGGATCTCAATAACATTTTTATTACTGACGAAAACCCCCAGGCGTTAGTGGAAGAGGCAGAACTGGCAGGCTACCCGCGCAACCTGTGTGCCTGGATTAAAGGGCTCTACGCCACTGCCCTGCGCCACCGGGAGATTAACACCATCGTGGCTGTTACCCAGGGAGACTGCAGCAATACCCATGCCTTAATGGAAACCTTGGAACTGGCCGGGGTCAGAGTAATCCCTTTTGCTTTTCCCTTTGACCGGGATTATGATTTACTCAAGCTGCAAATTGAAAAACTGATTGAAGCCTTGGGCACCACCTGGACAGAAGTTTGCCGGACCAAGGAAAGGTTGGACCGGGTGCGGCAGAAGGTGCATGAAATTGACCGTCTTACCTGGCAAGGGGATAAGGTCAGCGGCTGGGACAACCACCTTTTTCAGGTTTGCTGCAGCGATTTTGAAGGCGACCCGGAACAATTTGCCGGCCGGGCGGATGCTTACCTGGCCGGCTTACCACACAAACAACCCGTTAAAAGCGGCCTCAGGCTGGCCTATATCGGGGTGCCGCCCATTGTGGACGATCTATATGATTATTTGGAGGAACGGGGCGCCAGGGTGGTTTTTAATGAAGTACAGCGGCAGTTTACCATGCCCTTTGCGGTGCGGGATATTGTGGAGCAGTACAGAATGTATACTTATCCATACGGTATTTTTTACCGCCTGGAAGATATCAGCCGGGAGCTGGAGCGGCGGCAGGTGGACGGGGTGATTCATTATGCGCAGAGTTTTTGCTACCGGCAGATTGAAGACTTAATAGTACGGCAAAAATTAAAATACCCCATACTCACCTTAGAAGGGGATAAGCCCAATAAGTTAGATGCCCGTACCCGCATGCGGCTGGATGCCTTTTTAGACATGTTGAGGTGATCATTTTGATCTGCGGTATTGATTTAGGCAGCCGGCACGTCAAGGTTGCTTTGCTGGCGGCTGACGGCAGCCTGCAGCTGCACAGATATGATACGGTATCTTTCTACCGGCAGCATGGCCGCAGTGTGGCGGGACAGCTGCAGGTGGATTTGGCCGCCTTGGGTCTGGGGCGGCCGGAACGGCTGGTGGCCACCGGCTACGGCCGGCAGACCATTAACCTGCAAGGAGCGGCGGTTATTCCGGAAATTAAAGCCCATGTGCTGGGCGCCATGTACCAGACCGGACTTGAAGATTTTACCCTGTTAGACCTGGGCGGCCAGGACAGCAAGGTGGTGCTGGTGTCCCGGGGGAAAATGATTGATTTCCAAACCAATGACAAGTGTGCCGCCAGCACCGGGCGTTATTTAGAAAACATGGCTGCGGTGCTGGATATGACGATGGAGGAACTGGCACGCTATGATGAACACCCGGTGGATTTAAACTCCACCTGTGCTATTTTCGGTGAAACCGAGTTGATCGGCAAGGTGGTGGAGGGACATCCGGTTTCCTCCCTGGCGGCCGGCGTTAATTATACTATTTTCAAGCGAATGAAACCCATGCTGACCAAACTCCTGAGCGACACCATCGTTTTTACCGGTGGGGTTGCCCATAATCAAGCTCTGGTCAAAATTATTGCCACGGAGATGAAAGTGCCTGTGGTGGTGCCGGATCATCCCCAGTATAACGGCGCCATCGGGTGCTGCCAATATGCTTTAAACACTTAAGACAACACCACCGGAGGTGCAACCAATTGAAACTAACCGTGCTCGGTTGCTGGGCCCCTTATCCCAGAGTCAGCGGTGCCTGTTCGGGTTATTTGCTGCAAGAAAATAACCGCAACCTGTTGCTGGATGCAGGCAACGGAGTATTGAGCCGCCTGCTGCAGCACATTGACATTCAAGAGCTGGATGCAGTTTTGCTGAGCCACTTGCATCCGGATCATTTGATGGATATATATGCACTGCGCCATGCCATTGAAGCTGCCATCCGGGAAGGACGCATGGACAAACCAATCCCTTTATACCTGCCCAACGGGCCGGCAGAGGATTTTGACCGCATTACAGGTTTCACCAATGCCTTTGTCATAAATGTTATTGACCGGCTGCCCGAACCCAGGGAGGTACATGTGGCCGGCTGCCGGGTTAAATTTGTGCCCGCCAAGCACAATTTGCCTGCTTACAGCATGTTGCTTGAGGGCAGCAAAAGGTTTGTCTATTCCGGCGATACCGCCTATCAGGAAGAACTGATTAAGCTGGCTGCCGGGGCCGATTTATTTTTATGCGAAGCCAGCGGGCTGGACAGTGACATGAATTACCTGCAGGAAAACCACCTGACGGCCCGGCAGGCCGGTGAACTGGCCCGGGCCGCCGGGGCAAAAAGGCTGGTCATTACCCATTTTTATCCGGAATATGTTTTGTCTTTGCTGCAGCGGCAGGCGGCGGAAGGTTTTGGCCGGCAGGTGGAACTGGCCCGGGAGGGAGCCACCTTAGAGGTGTAATGAGGGGGGTAAGCTGTGCCGGTTTCTATTATTCATGAATATTTGATGCACGCGGTTTACTTTGCTCCCAGGGGGCGCTATCGTTTGTTGGCCCTGGGGGGCAGCCTGGCCCACCGTTATCTCAGTCCGGAAGATCATTTAATTGGTTTTGTGGGAGATGCCGGGGCGGGCAAGTCGCTGTTAATCCGGGGCATGTTTCCCGGGCTGGAATTAACCAATGATGATGACGGCATTAATGTACGGCCTTTGCCGCTTTTGGACGATTATGAAAAAAAGCACTTCCGCAGCCGCACCTATCACCTGGATATGCGCTTTGAAATGGCTTTCAGCCAGCCCTGGACCATTGTGGAAGCGGTGCGGGAAGCCATTAAACATGACCGGCGGGTGATTGTGGAACACTTTGACCTGCTGTACCCTATGCTGAACATAAATGCTCAAATTTTAATCGGCATCGGCGAAGAAGTTATTGTTACCAGACCGAATATATTTGGTCCTAAACCCCAGGAAATTGCCGATATTGTGTTTGAATCTCTGATATACCGCAAAATGGCCCATACGGCAGAAGACATTACCAGCATGGTGCTGCAGTACGAAATGGGTTTTAAAAAGCCAAAGGTTCACAGCGATATAAAGCATGGCTTTGTGCTGGAGTTTGATGAAAAGCCCCGGATTGACCTGGATGCTTTGGAAAAAAGAGTACAGGAGATTATTAATAAGGATATTTGCATTTATTACCAGGATGAAACGCACATTAAAGTGGGCCAGGGTACCTTTCCCTGCACCGGTCCCCGGCTGCATGTGAAGAAAACCAGTGAAATTGCCAATTTCCGGTTGGTGAAAGAATTCATGTGGGATCCCATTGAGGAACTTTATGTACTGGTGGGTTTGGTGGGGCCGGTGGTGGAAGGAGCGGGTCCCGCCGATCCGCCGGATCAATTCCATTTAATTCGCCGGGCTCGCCGGCGTTCCAAAGAAATAACATAAGGAGGTAGCCCATTCTAATGCAGAGAGTTGATGGCAGAAAACCGGAGCAACTGCGCCCGGTGGTGATAACACCTGATTATAACAAGTACGCCGAAGGGTCTGTGCTGATTGAAGTAGGAGACACCCGGGTTATTTGTACCGCTACGGTGGAAGACAAAGTGCCTCCTTTTTTAAAAGGTTTGGGTAAAGGGTGGGTTACCGCCGAGTATGCCATGTTGCCGCGGGCTACCGGCGTCCGTACCGTTCGGGAGTCGGCCAAGGGCAAGCTGGGCGGCAGGACCATGGAAATTCAGCGGCTGATCGGACGTGCTCTCCGATCAGTGATGGATCTGGAAGCGCTGGGCGAGCGCACCATAACCCTGGACTGCGATGTTATCCAGGCGGACGGCGGCACCAGAACCGCTTCCATTACCGGTGCCTTTGTGGCCATGATTTTAGCCTTGAATAAACTGGTGGAACAAGGTATGCTAGAGAAAATACCGGTTAGCGACCTGATTGCCGCCACCAGCGTCGGCATTATCAACGGGGTGCCGGTTATTGACTTGTGCTATGCGGAAGATGCAGCGGCCGCCGTCGATATGAACGTGGTGATGACCGGCACCGGGCGTTTTGTGGAAATCCAGGGAACCGGCGAAGAAGCCACTTTTTCCCGGGATGAAATGAACCGCCTGCTGGATCTGGCTGCGGCGGGCATTCATGAGATAAATCAAGTGCAGCGGCAGGTACTGGGTGACAAATTAGCTGCCGCCATCGGGCAGGTGTAAAGGTTGAAACTGGTTTTAGCAACCAATAATAAGGGAAAAGTTAAAGAGTTGGCTGAAATGTTAAAGCACCTTCAAATGCAAGTAATATCCATCGGCGAATATCCGGGTTTTCCGGAAGTGGAGGAAGACGGAACCACGTTTATGGCCAATGCTGTAAAAAAAGCAGCGGCTGCGGCCGGTTTTACCGGGGAGATATGCCTGGCCGATGATTCAGGGCTGGAGGTGGATGCTTTGGGGGGCGCACCGGGCGTTTACTCAGCCCGCTTTGCCGGCGAGCCCAAGGACGATGCGGCCAACAACCGAAAACTTTTGCAGCTGCTGGCGGATGTGCCGGATGAGCAGCGTACCGGGCGGTTTCGCTGTGTGATTGCTGTTGCCGAACCGGGCGGTGCGGTGCACACGGCAGAGGGTGTTTGCGAAGGCGTTATCTTGCGTGAATTAAAAGGCGAGGGTGGTTTTGGTTACGACCCCTTGTTTTACCTGCCGGCTTATCAAAAAACCTTTGCGGAATTGAATTTAGAGCAAAAAAATGCCATTAGTCACCGGGGCCAGGCACTGCGCAAGGCAGTGGAAATACTGAACCGCCTGTACGTCAACCGGGAGGGTTAAGTTTGCGAATTTTAGTTGTATCAGATACCCACGGCAGGTTGGGGGCTGTCTACCATGTGCTGGAACAGCTGGGCGAAATAGATCTCATTTTGCATGCCGGTGACCACTACCGGGACTGTGACGAATTGGCCTATACCCTGGAAATTCCTGCCCGGGCGGTAATGGGAAATTGTGATTTTCCCGGCGACGGGCCCCAGGAGGAGCTGCTGGAGGTGGCCGGTCATAAAATATATATGACCCACGGCCACCGCCACGGGGTTAAGCGGGATGCTCACGCCGTCTGGGAACGAGCCAGGCAGTTGGGGGCCAGGGTGGCGGTTTACGGCCATACGCATATTGCCGACTGCCGGCTGGTGGAAGATATTCTGGTCATCAACCCGGGCAGCCCGGCACACCCCAGGGGCAAAGACCGGCCTTCAGTGGGGTTAATTGAAATCCGAGGCGATGAGATTCAGGCAGAAATAATCTATATTGATTATTTTTACCCGTAAATAGATACCATAGGTATTATTTTGGAAAATGCGCCAGGCCAGTGCATTTTCTTTTTTTGCAGGGCTGCCGGGTTAATTTTAGCTTATCCCTTGACAAATAAAACTGATTTGGTATAATAAAATCTGTTCCTAAACAAAATATTGTTTATGTATGCGGGTGTAGCTCAATGGTAGAGCACCGGCCTTCCAAGCCGGGTACGTGGGTTCGATTCCCATCACCCGCTCCATTTATTTTCAATAAAAAACATCCCGTCCCACTTTAATAGTGAACCGGGATGTTTTTTACTTATTAGGTGTGACCCTTTTGGGACTGCTCCACTTGGGCAGCCAAATCGGCCAGTTTTTGCTGCTGGGCGGCCGACAGGTTTGTGAACTGAAAGCCTGCATAGGGAGTGTAATCGGCAATTTTCCGCCAGGCCAGGCGGGCTAAAACAGAAAAACATTCATCCTTGACTTGAAAACTAACCTTAAAGTCCGCTTCACTGTTTTGCAGCATTTTTTCCAAGGAGGGTGTTACATAGACCATACAGCCCCCTTCGGAAAAATTAAGCATGGATGTTTGAGCGGTTTCACTGCCGTACGAGAACAAAACGTTGGTGGCATGATCAGCCCGTACAAACTGTCTGGCCTGCAGTTTTTGAAAACGATCCGGCATGGATAAGCCATAAAACTTGTGGTGATGGTTGCCGATTTTTACCACTCTGGTATTGGCGCTGTACAAGCCATAACGCATCGGCACACGGATTTCCAGGTGTTGTTTTTCCTGTAAAACCAGCACCTGACCGGCCTGTTTGGGCAGGCTAATCCAGAATAAATTATCCTCAATTGCGGTAATAACTGCTTTATATTCCAGGAAAGGCGGGACGGGCAGCAAAATTTCTTTTTTTACGGCTAATATTTCCAGGGGGTCAATCATGGTAACCAGCTCCTTGGTACAGAATCAACGACACAAAGGTTATTAGCGTTTACCGGTGTCTTTCCTGGAGTATTTTAGGGCCAGGGCCATCAGTATGTTTTCATCCTTGGGTTGTAAATCGTTAAACTTAAAACCGGCGTATAATATTTCATCTTTTTGCTTTACCCACACCAGGCTGGCCTTAAGAGAAAAAGCAATGGAATCAATGGCAAAGACAACGTGAAAATGTTTTTCTTTAGCCAGTAATTTTTCAAACTCCGGTGTAACAAAGACCTTGATGCCGCCTGCCGAAAAATCAAATATTTCAGTTGCCAGACTGGTGTTATGCGTGAGAGAAGTAAAAAGCGCGGTGCCGGAATATTTGCTGCGCACATAATCCCGCCGCTGCTGCCGCTCAAACCGTTCCGGTATCGCCAGGCCGTAGACTTTGCCGTGACTGTTGCCGATGCGTGCCACTTCTGTGGTGGCGCAGTAGTATCCTTCACTGAAGGAAAAGCCTATTTCCACCTCATCGTGTTGTTTCAGCACAATCACCTGGCCTTCTTGACGGGGCAGACTAATCCAAATCAAGTTACCTTCCACTTCGGTAATTTTGGTTTCTACCGCTTCCCGACCGGGAACTTTAAGCCAGATGTTTTTATTGCCGCGGCTGAATAAACTCCAAAATAGCATATTAGTCATCCCTTCAAAATTAAAAAGAAAGTTTATAAGGCTAGCTGCAATTTTATAATAGTTCAAAGCCAGTTAATTAAAATCCTTTGGTAAAAATTAACTTTGTTATTATTTTCGCCTTGATGATTAAAAACTTTAAATATCAAAATAAAATACCAGGATTTAAATCCTGGCTAATCTTCATATTGCAGCAATCGCCGTTCACCTTGCAGCGAGCGGATTTTGGTGACATCCTGGCTTACTTCCATAGTACCCAAGTATTGTCCCTTTTCATCTCTCAATGCAAAATAACGAATGTGAATAAATTTACCGCCTAGTTCAAGCCAAAACTCGGCCGTACTGTGCTTTCCGCTTTTAAAATCGGACAGGATTTTTTCTACTACATGCACACTGTCCGGCGGGTGGCAATTTTGTACTTTGCGACCGATAATTGACCTGGTGCGGATAAATATTCTCTCCTGCCCCTGGGAGAAATAACGCACAGTATCATCTTTATCGACAAAGGTTATATCAACAGGCAAGTTGGTAAGTATTGTGTTAATTTGTTTTAGGCTGAGAAAACCTGTATCCAGGGGTAAAGCGTTTTGATCGGTATCCGGCAAAGCAGTGACAGGTTCCCTGGCGGCCCGGGGTTGCCAGAAATCCCCATGGGGTCTGGAAAACACCACCCCAAATTCCTCATCCTGCTGTTTGATTTCAGCCCATTCTGGCTCCGTCAGATTTTGCATCATCATGGGGGTTAAAATATTTTCTTCTTTAAAAATCATTTCTAATACCTTTTGTTTTAAAATTTCATATGGGCCTGCGGCTTCCGCCAGATCCGCAGTGCTTAATTGTGCAACTTTAGCGTAAAATCCCTTAACCATATCTCTGATTTCATCATCCACTGACCACATAACCGACGGCGGGCCGGTAATATTATGCCGTTCTAAATAAGGAAACAAGATGTTTTCTTTTTTGGCATAGTGTTTATCCAGATTATCTTTAAAAAAATGCAGTCGTTCCTGAAAACCTGCAGCATTATTTTGAGCCAGCAAGCTGTCCAGTTGCGCCAGTACTTTTTTAATTTCTTCGTTTTCGTGTTTGATGGTATACATGGGATGGCCGGGTATCAGCTCCGGTTTTTCATTTTGTTCCAGGGCTTCCCGAAAAACTGCTGCATGGACATCGCAAAGTTTAGTAATTTCTTGGGGATTCATGCCCTCGCGGATGAGAGCTTGCTCCATGTTGGCAATCTCAGAGGCGTCGACGTCTTTAATTAATTTTTTAAATTCAGCTTTAACGTCCTCGGGATTTTTTCCTTCGTGCAGTCCTTTGATAATCTGCTTCAGCATTTCCTGCTTGGCTTCTTTGCTGCCCAGGTACTCACTCACAGGCATCCTCCTAACCGTTTTATTAATTTAAGTGATGCCCATTTTTTAAAAAAATATTTATTAAAAAATGCAGTCAAGCCTCCCTTGCGGGAGGCCTGACTGCTAGAGAAAGAGCATTTTTACAATTAGAAATGATATAGCCGCTAATACCATTGTTACGGGCAGTGTAATAACCCAGGCAGAAACCATGGTGATGGCGGTACCCCATTTAACGGCGGAAAACCTTTTGGCCGAACCCACGCCCATAATAGCAGAACTGATCACATGGGTGGTGGAAACCGGCAGCTTGATCAGGGTAGCGCCAATGATCACAAGGGCAGAGGTAAGGTCTGAGGCAAAACCGCTGGCCGGCTCAAATTTAATAATTTTTGAACCGACTGTTTTAATAATTCGCCAGCCACCGACAGATGTGCCCAGGGCCATGGCAACAGCAGCCGACACCTTCACCCAGGTTGCTACCTCCAGGGTGTCTTGAAAACCCCCTGCCACCAGGGCAAAGGTAATAATGCCCATGGTTTTTTGAGCATCGTTAGTACCGTGGCTAAAGGCTTGAAAGGAAGCTGTAAAAATTTGCAAAAAGCGAAACTTGGAGTTAATCCTATGGGGTGAAAAATTAGCAAAAATCAAGCGAATAATTGACATAATGATATAACCTACGGTAAAAGCCAGCAGGGGAGATAAGATTAGTCCTTCAATAATGGTCAGAAAGCCGTGATAGTTAACAGCACTGAAGCCTGCTGCAGCAATAACCGCTCCGGCCAGTGAACCGATTAAGGCATGGGAAGAACTGCTGGGGATACCGTAGTACCAGGTGAAAAGGTTCCAGGCAATGGCCGCCACCAGCGCCGCTGCCACCACATACACGCCATGCTCAATATTAGCCGGGTTGGCTACTTTGCCGCCCACCGTTTTGGCCACACCGGTAAAGGTCAGGGCTCCCAGCAGGTTCATAAAAGAAGCCAGGACTATCGCCGTGCGCGGTTTTAAGGCTTTGGTGGAAATGGAAGTGGCAATGGCATTGGCGGTGTCGTGAAAACCGTTAATAAAGTCAAAACTTAAGGCCAAAATAACAACAACAATAATAATAGCATGCTGTTCCATTAATCTGCCATCCTCTGATTATGAATTTCGCATTAAAATACTCTCTAAAATATTTGCCACATCTTCACAGGCATCAGTAACTTCCTCTAACATTTCATAAATTTGTTTGTATTTAACAAATTCAATGGCATCGCTGCAGGTTGCAACCAGCTCCCGCAGGCTGTTATTAAACAGGTGGTCGGCTTCATTTTCCAACTCATTAATCTTTACGGCATGCGCACGAATATCCAGGTATTTCTTGTTTATCAGTTTATCAATACTTTTTTGTACTTCCTGGCACTGTTCCAAAATAATTTCAGCATTTCGCTTGATAAAAATGTTCATGTCTTTAATGTCGTAAATGTCCATCCGGATAAGGGTTGCTTCAATGCCATCCAGGATGTCATCCATTTTGACAGCCAGGTTCATGATATCTTCCCGCTCCAGGGGAGTCACAAAGGTTTTGTTGAGTTCTTTAATAATGGTATGAGTATGCCTGTCTCCGTTTTTTTCATAATCCTGAATATTGGTTAAACCTTTTTTTTCGGGGCTGGGGTGATGAATTTCATCGCGAAATTCAACGGCTGCCCGGTTCAGATTTTCTGCAATTGCTTTAAAAGTTTCAAAGAAGACATCGCTCTTTTTAAAAAACATAAAGTCCCCCCCAAGGAGATAATTTATTTTTGTCCATCAAAGAGTATAACATATGAAGCTGATTATTGTTAAAAATAAGTTAGTAATTAAAGAAAAATTAACAAACAAGTGAAAAAAGTTGCATGGGGCCGGATTTATGCTCTGACAAACTAACATTATTACTAGATTACTAGGTTATTTTTTCCGATTCCCCGCAGTTTAATCTAATACCAAAACTTGCTGCAAGTTTTTTTAAATATACAAGCACTTTTTACAGAGGTTCGCCGTAGCATAGGGTAGAGCTATTTTTACCTGGGGAGGGATGTTCATTGTCGCCTGGCTTATTAACTTTGCTGGTGTTGTCGGTTATCAACGGTTTAATTATCCTGGTATCATATATCTCTTCGGGTAGTCTGCCGGATCCCCTCACGCCGGAAGAAGAAAAAGAGTTGCTGCTGAAAATGGCAAAAGGGGATAAACTGGCAAAAACAATATTAATTGAAAGAAACCTGCGTCTTGTGGCTAAGATTGCCAACAAGCTAAAGGATAACGGGGTGGATAAACAGGATTTGTTTCAGAGCGGAGTGATAGGGCTGATTAAGGCGGTAGAAAGCTTTGACATGTCCCGTTGCAAAAAATTTTCCACCTATGCCGGCGTTTGTATTCAAAATGAGATGCTTATGCTGTTGCGCAAACATAAGTATGAAAAAAACTGCATATCTATCTCCGAGCCTCTGGATTACGACAAAGACGGAACGGCGCTGGAACTGCAGGATACCCTGACGGCCCCGGACACACCGGTTGACGAGATGGTGGAAAAAAACATGGAAGTTGAAAAATTAGCCTGTGCACTGCAAAAACTATCGCCCAGGGAGCAATTGGTAATTAAACTGAGGTACGGACTTAACGGGGGCCATGAATTGACCCAGCGAGAAGTGGGCAAAAGGTTAGCCATTTCCAGGTCTTTTATTTCTCGCATAGAAAGCAGCTCCATCAACAAGTTGCATAAAGAGCTATCCAACCATTAAATAAGGCCCGCAAGGGCCTTTCAGAGTGTCGACGAACATTATCGGTGGTTTATGAACCCCTTTGGCGCCGGTCTGCGCACCGACAGGGGATCATAAAACCACCTCACTTTGTTTTACAACCTTTGTCTACAGTTTGAAAGGCCCGCATGGGGCCTTTATCTTAGAATACAGGCACGACAGCACCTTGATAAGTTTCCTCAATAAATTTCTTCACTTCGGGCGATTGTAAAGCCGCTGTCAACTTTTTAATTTCTTCGCGGTTTTCATCACCGCTGCGGACAGCCAGAATGTTGCCGTAAGTATCGGCAGCCTGGGACTTGGCATCTTCTGCTACCAGGGCATCGGCAGGGCTGAATTTAGCCTGGGTGGCAAAATTACCGTTAATAACAGCACCGGCCAGGTCTTCAATGGAACGGGGCAGCTGAGCGGCTTCCAGCTCAACCACTTCTACTTTCTTTTCCACAATGTCCCGGACAGTGGCGCTAATACCTACCCCTTCTTTTAACTTAAGCAGGCCGGCTTTTTCCAGCACTACCAGGGCACGGCCGCCGTTGGTGGGGTCATTGGGAATACCGATTTTATCACCGGTTTTAAACTCACTGACGGTTTTCACTTTTTTAGAGTATAAGCCCATGGGCTCAAAGTGAATTTTGGCGGTGTAGGTAAGGTTTAAACCCTTTTGCTTATTGAAATCTTCCAGGTAGGGCAGGTGTTGAAAGTAATTGGCGTCCAATTGTTTATCATGCAGGGCCAGGTTGGGTTGCACATAATCATTAAATTCCACAATCTCTAATTTAATGCCGTCTTTCTCCAACAGGGGTTGCACGACTTTTAGTATTTCCGCATGGGGTACCGGTGTGGCGCCAACTTTTATTACTTTGCCGGTTTGGTTTGCTTGCTGTTGGGCAGGTTCCTTTGATCCGCCGCAGCCGGTTAGCAGCAGTACCAGGCTGCTCAGACAGGCCACAATAAATACCAGTTTTTTCTTCATGTTCTTTTCCTCCTTTAATTTTTATTGAATTTATTGGCAAGTAAATTGCCCAAAGATTGAATAACCTGTACAAGAATTACTAAAACGATGACTGTGGTTACCATTACTACCGAATCAAATCGCATGTAACCGTACCTTACCGCCAGATCACCCAATCCGCCGCCGCCCACCACGCCGGCCATGGCTGAGTAGCCTATTACCGCAATAGTGGTGATGGTAGTGCCCAGGATAATGCCGGGCAAAGCCTCAGGCAGCAATACTTTCCATATAATTTGCCAGGTGGTGGCACCCATAGCCAGAGCAGCCTCAATAACCCCTTTGTTTATTTCTTTCAAGGAACTTTCCACCATTCTGGCCACAAAGGGGGCGGCTGCCACCGTTAAGGGGACAATGGCTGCCGTTGTACCGATGGTGGTACCCACCAGCAGCCTGGTAAAGGGAACCAGGGCCAGCAGCAGGATAATAAAGGGATATGAACGAAAAATATTGATAACCGTTCCCAGTATCCGGTTGACCACCAGGTTTTCTTTAATGTGGCCCTGGTCGGTGATTACCAGAATAATGCCCATGGGAATACCCAGCAGCGACGCAAAAATAACCGCCACCACCGTCATATACAGGGTTTCCCAGGTGGCCTTAATTAGCTCAGGCGAAATACCGGATAAGTGGACAAACAAATCATTCAACATTTTTTAACACCTCGATTCTTAAACCCTGCCGGCGCAAGTGTTGCAAAGCTAAGCGACAGTTATCCTGGGACCCCAGACATTCTATTATTAACATGCCAAAGGGGGTATCCTGGATTTGATTTATGTTGCCGTAGAGAATATTAATGTCTACAGCAAATTTTTTCACCAGTGTGGATATCACCGGTTCGGCAGCGGCATCCCCGATAAAAGATACCCGGATGATTTGTCCCCGCCCCCTTTGCAGCAGCGGTTTCTTAATATGTTCGGGAATATCGGTTTGAATAATGGTTTGCACAAAACGGCGGGTGGTCGGGTGTTGAGGCTGCGTAAAGACGTCAATAACCAGCCCTTCCTCAATAACTTTTCCCTGTTCCAGCACTGCCACCGAGTCACAAATTTCCGAGATCACTTTCATTTCGTGAGTAATCATTAAAATGGTGAGGTCCAGCCGGCGGTTAATGTCTTTTAACAGGGCCAGAATTGAATCTGTGGTGGCAGGGTCCAGGGCCGAAGTGGCTTCGTCACATAATAAAACGATGGGATCGTTGGCCAGTGCCCGGGCAATGCCCACCCTTTGTTTCTGCCCCCCGGAAAGCTGCGAGGGGTATGCGCCGGCCTTATCCGACAGGCCCACCAGACCCAACAGTTTGGTTACCTTTTCTTTGATCTGGGCTTTCGGCACACCGCTGATCTCCAAGGGAAAGGCCACATTCTCAAATACTGTCCGGGATGATAACAAATTAAAATGCTGAAATATCATACCGATTTTGCGGCGGGCTACCCTTAATTGAGTTTCGTTAAGAGAAGTTATTTCCTGACCGTTTACCTTGATACTGCCGGAGGTAGGTTGTTCCAGCATATTTACACAACGGATGAGGGTACTTTTACCCGCGCCGCTGTAGCCAATAATGCCGTAAATTTCCCCTTTGCGCACCCGCAGGTTAACGTGATCCAGGGCAGTAACCGCACCGGCAGCAGACCGATAAATTTTTGTCAAATCTTGAATTTGAATCACCGGCATCAACCTTCCTTGAAAAATTAAGGCCTCTTCTGACAGACCAGAAGAGGCCATAACATCTACGCCCTCTTCTTATCTTTCAGAAGAAAGAAAATCTTCTGCAGGAATTAGCACCTTTCTCGGATAACCAAGAAGGTTGCCGGGCTTCATAGGGCCAGTCCCTCAGCCGCTCTGGATAAGAAGGATATATTTATTGTTTAATTAAACAATGTAAATTCTAAGGCAGAAGTGTCAGTTTGTCAATCAAAATTTTAGACATTTTTATCATAAGCTCTTAATATTTACCACCATCAGAGATAAAATATGGTAAGAACAGCAACCAAATACGGGGAGGGTTTATGATGCAGTTTAATTTCCGTTGCCCCACCAGGATTTTTTTCGGGCAGCAGTGCATTGACAAATACAGCGGTGAGCTGGCACCCCTGGGGAAAAAAGCCTTAATTGTAACAGGCGGCAGCTCGTCACAAAGAAACGGTTCCCTGGCTGATATGCTGGCTGCTCTCAACCGGCAAGGCATCCAGGCGGAAGTTTTTCAAGAAGTTGAGCAAAACCCCGGTTTAGCTACGGTGTACCGGGGCGGGCAAAGGGCCCGGGAGATGGGGGCAGATTTTATTATCGGGATCGGTGGCGGCAGCCCCCTGGATGCCGCCAAGGCTGTGGCGGTGTTGGCGGTCAATCAGGTTAGCCGGCAGGAATTAATGGCCAGGCAGTGGACCAATGAGCCGCTCCCGGTGGTGGCGGTACCTACCACTGCCGGTACCGGCAGTGAAGTAACCCCTTATGCAATTCTTACGGTGGAATGGGCAGAAACCAAAATGTCCATTGCCGGTGAAAAATTATTTCCGGTGCTGGCTTTTTTGGATGCCCGCTATATGTTGAATTTACCTTGGGAGATTACGGTTAACACAGCGGTGGATGCTTTGTCTCACAGCGTGGAAGGTTTTATTAACCGGCGTGCCACGCCCCTTACCGACCTGCTGGCGTTGGAGAGTATTGCCATCCTGGGCAGGGTGTTAACCCGCTGCAAACCGGCTGATCTTTCGCTGGCAGAGCGGGAAGAACTGTTGTATGCTTCCCTGCTGGCCGGTTTGGTTATTGCCCAAACTGCTACCGGGGTGATCCATGCCCTGGGCTATCCGTTAACTTATTTTAAAGGTTTGCCCCACGGCTTAGCCAACGGTGTCATTATGAAAGCCTCTTTGGAGTTTATGGCCCAGGCAGCCCCGGAACGTGTGCAGCAGGTGGTTAAAGCCTTGGGATGCAGCAATTTATCGCAGGTGGGAGAGTTTTTAAATAAGATGTTGGCGCCGGTTGATTTCAGATTAACGGCAGAAGAGGCGGCTAAATTTGCCACCAAAACTTTGTCAGCCAAAAACCTGGCCAACTGCCCGGCGGCGCCGGCGGAACAGGATATTTATCAAATCTTGAAGGACAGCCGTTTGCTGTAATATATAAGCGGCCCGCTGCGGGCCGCTTAAACTTTAATATCCTTTCTTACGTCTTGCCGGTTGGTATACCAGTAAGTAAACCAGGCCACCAGCAGGAACATGATTAAAGCAAACCAGTTATTGGCAGCCAGAGCGGTTCCTTTTAAGAAAGCAATGTTGTATTCAATGTAGGCGAAAAAGGCGATGACAATGCCAACCAGGGCGTCCCCGGCAATCAGCCCGGAAGAAATAAGAACGCCACGCTCCACCTTGTCCTTCAGTTCATTGGCGCCCAGGCCTTTTTCAATTAGGATGCGCACTACGCCACCCACCAGAATGCCCATACTTAAATGGAGAGGCAGGTAAAATCCCAGGGCAAAGGGAAGTACCGGCAGGCCCATGGCATAAATGGCAATTCCCACAATCAACCCCATAATAACAAACTCCCAGGGTAGGGTACCTGTAATTACACCCTTTGTTACCATTGACATCAGGGTTGCCTGGGGGGCCGGCAGGTCGGCGGAACCCATGGTATAAGCGCCGTGCAACATTACAATAATGGCGCCGATAAAATAGGCACAGGCAAGCACTCCCACGTACTGGCCAATCTGTACAAACTTGGGGGTACCGCCTAAAATAAAGGTGGTTTTACCGTTCTGGGCGGTGGCACCGGCCACTGCAATGGCTACACATACAATAGAACCCAGGGTAATGGCCACCACCATACCGGTTTCCGGTGACCAGCCCAGACCTTTAACAATGGCGCTCACCACCAGCAGTGTGGCAATGGTCATGCCGGACACCGGGTTGTTAGAAACCCCCACAATACCGGTGATGCGGCTGGACACAGCGGCAAAGAAAAAGCCGAAGAAAAGAACCAGCAGGGCACCTATAATACCGCCCGGCACCTGAGGCAAGAAAACAATGAGCAGTGCCACCAGCAGCGTTCCGCCGATCACCACGGCCATGGAAAGATCCTGTTCGGTTCGCTTTTGGCCGGCTGCCCCCTTGGTTTGGGCAAGGCCGCTCATAGCTGCCCGAAAGGAACGAATAATGGTGGGAGCCGATCTGGCCAAAGAGATAAACCCGCCGGCAGCCACTGCGCCGGCGCCGATGTAACGCACATATTTGCTCCAGATGCTCCAGGCGTCCATTTCGGCAATGGGCACCGTACTGGGGAAAATAGGGTTAGCTAATCCCTGGCCGAAATAGCTGATCAGGGGAATCACCAGCATCCAGGCCACCAGACCGCCGGCCAGCATGAACTTGCCTACATCATAACCAACAATAAAGCCGACGCCTAACAATGAGGGGAGGGCATTGACACCAATCAGGCCATTGGAAAGAAAGGGCAATTTCCATTCCGGGCTTTCATTCCAGGCCAGGAAACCGCCGGAGAACAGCTTGTACAGGCCGCCCACGGCAATACCGGTAAACACCAAGCCGGCGCCGGCGCCGCCTTTTTCGCCGGAAACCAGTACCTCAGCACAGGCCATTCCTTCCGGATAAATCAGGCTGCCGTGTTCTTCCACTGTCAGATACCTTCGCAGAGGAACAAAGAACAGGATGCCGATGAGGCCGCCCAGCGCGGAAACAATAACGACAGTAAGCACACTGATGTCCATACCCCAGAGCAACAGGGCGGGAATGGTAAAAATGATGCCGCCGGCAATGCTTTCGCCGGAAGAGGCTACTGTTTGAACGATATTTCTTTCTAAAATATTGCCGCTCCGGAAAAATATCTTATATAGACCGGTAGCTAACACTGCGGCAGGAATGGAGGCACTGACGGTTAAACCCACTTTCAGCCCCAGATAAGTATTGGCCACACCAAAAAGAACCGACAGCAGGGCGCCGATGACCAGGGCCCGGGCCGTAAATTCCACCACCGATTTTTCAGGCGCTACAAAGGGGACGTAACGTTCACCGGGTATGCCGCCGTAAGCGCCTTCCAACATACTGCTATGTTCTACCACATCCTGATTTGCTTTGGTTGCATCAGCCATGGTATCACCACCTTAAAATGATCAGATTTGCATATTTCCTTCCTGCAAGATTATTTGCCCGTCAAGCATAAGAGTTGGCTTTAAGAGAATGCCGTCTAAATGAATGGGCACATCCACCGTTCCGCCAAAGCTGATGCTGTTGCCCAGGGCCACATGGACGGTACCCAGCACCTTTTCATCCTCCAGGACATTGCCGGTAATAA
Source organism: Desulforamulus hydrothermalis Lam5 = DSM 18033 (assembly GCF_000315365.1). Lineage (NCBI taxonomy): Bacteria > Bacillati > Bacillota > Clostridia > Eubacteriales > Peptococcaceae > Desulforamulus > Desulforamulus hydrothermalis. The sequence continues at coordinate 56,032 of NZ_CAOS01000008.1, read as the reverse complement.
TGGCCTTGTCGTTAGTACCAACCCCCAGTTCAGCAATATTGCCGGCTTCTTTACCCAGGGGCTTCAGCAGGTCTTCCAGTATTTTGGCACCCTGACCGCCTTGAATCCCTACGGCATAACCGTTTTGCACCGTAATGCGGATGATTTCCCCTTTAAGCATACCTACTCCGGCCATGGCCCCGTCAATTACCAGGGTACCGTTGGCTGTCCCTTCCAGGGGGGCAATATAGGCTTCTCCGGCGGGCAGGTTGCCAAACATGCCTTTACCCTGCAGCAAGCCGGTATCGGCATGAGCGGCCCGACCCCGCAGGGACATGGTTAAATCGGTGCCGGCCGGGGTGATGATCCGCGCTTGGTTGCTTTTGCTTAACAGCTCCGCCACCCGGCTGCTTAGTTCACTGATTTTTTGATAGTCAGCGGTCATGGTGCGGGCCAGAATTTCTCCTGTAATACCCGGCAGGGAGGGTACTCTGGCGCCGCTTTGATTAGCTTTCCGGCGGGTCCGGGTATGCGATATTGATTTACTGGTGGCTGCCACGACTATGTCGGCCTGTTTCATAGCTGCCGCCACAGCTGCCGGTGGTTCCTGGCCGTTAACAGACCTGGGCAGCATTTCCAGCCACACGGCTTCTGCCTCCAAAGAAACTGCTTGTTCCCACAGGGCCCGACCCACCGTTCGGGTGTCCCGGTCGGCCACCACCAGCACCTGTTCACCCTTTTTCACGCCAAGGCAGACCTCTAAGGCAACCCTTGCTCCATATTCTAAACTGCTCAATGGTTTATCCCTCCTTGGGGAATATTTTTTCTTACAAGATGCAAATTTATCCGGTGCCGAAAAAAATAAGGCGTGCGTGGCACTTCCCGACATGTCAGGAAGTGCCACGCACGCCTTTTGTTTTAATGCCAGCTAAGGATGCCCCCCGCCAGATTAAACACCCTTTGGAAGCCGTTCTTAACCATTATGTCTGCGGCCAGGGCACTTCTGCGACCGCTGCGGCAGTATAAAACCACGTCTTTGTCTTTGCTGATTTCCTGCAGCCGGTTTTCAAGCTGGCCAAGAGGGATATTAACAGCGCCCGGCAAGTAACCTTCTTGGAACTCGGACGGTTCGCGAACATCAATCAGAAGCATGTCCTTGCCGGAGTTAATCCACTGCTTTAGTTCTTGAGCTGAGATGTTGTGATAAGCAACCTTTTGTTTTCCTGCTGTTGCCCCGACTGTTGGAGCAGCCAAAGGTAATCTCAAGCTACCATGAAGCTGATTAAAGGAAAACAGCAAGAGGCTTACAATTGCTAGCCCGATCAGAGTAAAATTTCTTTTATTCATTTACAATACCTCCTTGTGCCTGGGCCGTAATATGCCGTAGTATTAAATAATCGGCCGCACTGAACAGGGCGGCGAAGCAGTTGATAAATGTTTTTTTCTTATTTGCGACAAAGTTTTGGCCAGGCGCTGTATTGCTTCAAGCAAAATGGCTTCATTATGAGCGGCAAAACAGAGGCGAAACTCTTTATCCTGGTTAGTAGGTACCGTTTGGAAGACTTCGCCAGGTACAAAGGAAATACGGTTATTTACCGCTTCCTGTAGAAGCTGTTGTGAGGTGCCTGCTTGTTTTAGCTTACACCAGAAGAAAAATCCGCCCTCGGGTACCGCAAACTCAATTTCGCCGGCGCACAAACGCTGCAGAGCTTTCGCCATGGCATCCCGGCGCCTTTTATATTCCCTGCGCACTGTGGCCAGGTGCTGGGCAAGCATACCTTCACTTAAAAACATGGTCACCAGCCATTGGGCCAGGTTGTTTGAATGCAGGTCAATAAACTGTTTTTCCAGGGCAAGCCGGTTGATTAAAACAGGCGGCCCTACAAGATAGCCTGTACGCAAACCGGGGCAGAGAATTTTTGAGAAAGTTCCCAGATAAATTAACCCTTCGTAGTGATCTAAAGCTTTCAGGGCCGGCGGGGGCTGTGTGTCATAGGATAACTCACTGTAGGGGTCGTCTTCCAGTATAATTAGCCGGTGCCGTTTGGCCAGTTTAATTAAATCCTGGCGTTCATGTGCCGGCAAAACCCGGCCGCTGGGGTTTTGATAAGTAGGTATGATATATAACAATTTAGGCCGATAGCGAATTAGATAGTCCTCCAACAGTTCTAAGTTTTGCCGGCAGGGCAGGCTTAAAATTCTTGCCCCGGCAGCCTGAAAAACCTGAATGGCACCGATAAAAGTGGGGGTTTCCGTCACAACGTAGTCGCCGGGGGCTAACAATATTTTACTGACTAAATATAATCCTTGTTGAGATCCGGAGAGAGCAAGTATATTTTCTGCTGAAGCCGCTATACCCTTCTCGTTTAACATGGCGGCAACGGACTTTCTAAAAGGATGATAGCCTTCTACGGGAATGTATCCGAAATCAGCCGGGGACACCCTGTCTATATGGTAATTAAATAATTCAGTAAAAGTTTCCAAAGGATAAAGGGCAGGATCAGGCAAGCCGGCGGCGAGGGATATAGTATTTGAGGCCGGTGTGGCAACCAGATCCCTTAATGTTGAAGCCAGGGGATCTTGCGGGTAGGGAGTAAACAGCTGGAGCCAGGGAACTTCGGGTTGGGATTCGACATGCCGCACCGGCGATACATAAGTCCCGCTGCCCACTTTTGTCCAGACCAATCCCTGTTGTTCCAATTGACGATAGGCATTGATGGCAGTGGTTCGGCTGACACCAAAGAGGTCGGCTAATTCCCGTTCAGATGGAAGCTTTATGCCCGGCGGCAGAGTTTGCTTTTGTATTTTGTCAGCAATAAGAAAGGCAATTTGCATATAGAGAGGACGTTTATCTGAGGTATCCAGTTCTGAGTTAATCAGATGTTTGGATATGTCCATTTGGCGTTTCTCCTTATTATGTATCCAATTTATCCAACATCTAATTTAATTGGATATTTACAATGTTTCTCCTGCCGGTTAAGATTTTAAAAATATATTTACGGTAGGTGGCATAATTATGCAGTTATCAAATTTGTTGTCAGGTAAGAGCGAAACAGCCTTAGAAGTATGGGAGGCAATCAGGGATTGTGCTCCGGTGGTGTTTGGAGCAGTGCCCTTTGGCATCACCTGCGGCATCATGGGGCTGACAGCCAAAATGTCAGCCGGCGAAATTATTCTTATGTCTGTCTTTGTTTTTGCCGGTGCGTCCCAGTTTATTGGTATTACTATGCTGGGCGCGGGTATTACAAGCTGGGGAATAGTTGTTTTCACTACTTTACTGGTAAACCTGCGTCACTTGATAATGGGCATGTCCTTAGCGCCCTATATGACCAGACTGCCGCTGTCTCTGCAAGCATTCCTGGCGTTTTTTTTAACTGATGAAACCTACGCCCTTACTGTCAGCCGGCTTCACAAGGCCGCATACAGCATGGTTTATCAATTAACCGTAAGCATATTGCTTTATTTAGCGTGGGTTTTATCTACTATCGGCGGAGTAGTCTTGGGCAGCTATATTTCCGATCCCTTGACCTGGGGGCTTGATTTTGCCATGCCGGCAACTTTTTTGGTATTGTTGGTACCGCTGTTGACAAGCCGCACCGGACTTATTGTGTGCGGGGTTGCTGCGGTGGTTTCGGTAATTGCTGCCCTGTATTTGCCCGGCAAGTGGTATATAATTATCGCCTGCCTGACGGCCAGTATCATCGGGGGGTTATTGGAGGAGGAAAACTAGGATGCGCAGCGAAATTTTTTACATCATTTTAGGAATGGCCCTGGTTACTTATTTTACCAGATTCGGTGCCCTGGCTATGTTCCGTTTTACCGGGGTGCCTGCCTGGTTAAGCAGGTGGTTTAAATATGTTCCGGTTGCTATTTTGACAGCATTAATTGCACCGTCATTACTTTTGCCCAGGGGATATTTGGATATTAGCTTTAACAATCATTATCTGGTTGCGGGTCTGGTTGCGGCTTTTGTTGCTTATAAGAGTCGTAATATTATTGCTACCTTAGGTTTGGGCATGTCAGTAATGTTTGTTCTAAAATTAATTAGCTGACTTTAAACAAGATTTTAATAATGCGGGGGCATTTGCTTGTTGGGAATAACTAACATGATGTAATTTCTATTTATTTATAAGGATAAGGCCAATGATACAGAAAACCGCCCCCAGTATTTTATTAAGCCCAAACCCTTCTTTGTAAAAGAATATTCCTATTGGTATCAGCATGAGGGCCAGGGCTATGTTAGCCACTAAAGACCCAACACTGATTTTCCAGCCTGCCCTGTACGCCAGCAAATACCCCAATTCCAGACCAACAATCGAAAAACCAAGCACTATACTGGTCCAATTTAAATCTGCAAATGACTGAAAAAAACTCTTATCGTTTTTGGAAAACAGAAATGCAATTAAGGTTAAAACTGCTGCGGTTAAATATGTAACAAGTAATGCTGAAAAAGGGTTAGCTTTTTCCGGTGTTGATTTCTGGCATATATTATATAGAACATTTGAGGCCACAATAAGTACAATGGAAAACACATAAATAAACAAACTTTTCACCACACGCTGGTTATATTTCGGATTAACTAATAAAAAAGATAACTTTTTTATTCTACCATTATTTACTTAACATTGACTATATGCTAATTCAGTTAAGCATTGAAATGTATGAAAAAATAGCGCTTGCAAAGTGCTGGCGGCTTAAGCTAAAATCTTAAAGCTTCCGGCAAAAAGGCCGGAAGCTTTTGATTTGAAGCAATACTAGATATGGTATGCCATTACTTTGCAAACCATTTAATCATATTATTTAAGTTGTCTGCCATTTTATTGATTTGCTCGGTAGCGGCTGATACTTCTTCCATGGCGGCAGTTTGTTCTTCTGCCGTGGCAGTTACGTTTTGTATTCCTGCGGCAACCTGTTCGGAAGCAGCAGCAATGCTTTGAATTTGTTCAACCAGAATTTTTATGGAATCAGTAATGCCGCTAAAGTTTTTACCAACTTGCTCAGCCACCGCAACCCCCTCTTTAACCTGGATATTGCCTTCGCTCATCGCCTGTACTGCCTTTTTTGATTCTGTTTGAACCCTTACAATTAAGTCATTTATATTTTTAGCGGCGGCGCCTGATTGTTCCGCCAGTTTTCTTACCTCTTCGGCTACAACTGCAAAACCACGCCCCTGTTCTCCGGCCCTTGCTGCTTCAATGGCTGCATTTAGGGCAAGTAAATTGGTTTGTTCGGCAATATTGGTTATTAATTCGACAATTTGATTAACCTGATTTAAAGTTTGTGAAAGTTCATTTACCACTTGGGATGCATGGTCATTGGAAGAAGCAATGTTTTGTATTTGACCGGTTATCTGCCGGACGCTATTGAATCCTTGATCAGCTTCCCTGGAAACTTTTTCTGACAAACCAGCGACTTTTTGTACATTACTTGCTACTTGTTCAATTGTAGCAGCTATCTCATTTACTGTAGCTGCCGTTTCTGAGGAGCCGGCTGAAGTTTGTTGGGCATGGGTTGCAAGAGTTTTAGTTGACGAAGCCAGTTCTCCGGTTGCATTTTGTATGCCCTCGATAACTTCTTTTAAATGTTTTTGCATTTTATTTAGCGAATCGATTAACATGCCGTTTTCATCAGTTTGGTTTATATTAATGGGGGTAATTGCCAGGTTTCCATTAGCAATTTCCTTAGCAAAGTTTGCCGAAGCAATAATTGGATGAGAAATCTTTTTCGACATTACTCTGGAGACAAAAAAAACTATCCCCAAGAATATTACTAAGATCAATAACAATGAATTGATCATTTTGGTGTACTTAGCTATCATTTCAGCTTTTTCTACTATAGCGATAAATTTCCAACCTGTTTCCGGAGATGTATAAATATTTATTAAAGACTCCTTGCCGTCAATTTTTGCCTCTAAGGTACCTGTTTTTTGTTGTAGTACGTCGTTTAACTGCTCAACTTTAAGCTCTTTAATATTTTTGCCGTTCCTTTCGGCCTTCCGAGGATCAGCAATAATGTTGCCATCACCGTCAGTCAAGATAATATAACCCGTTTCACCTATTTGAATGTCCTTAATCAAATCTGTTATGCTTTTTAAACTTACATCAAGCCCCTGAACCCCTATAACTTGACCTGAGCTATCTGTTATTTTGGTCACTGTACTGATGAGAAATATTTTATCTGCAGGGAAAAAATATGGTTTTGTTCTGGCCGGTTTACCGTTGCTTTCCATACCGGTTTTATAAAACAGTTTTTCCCTCGGATCAAAATGCGCCATAATTTTACCTTCCGGCCATTGAACATACCCACCCTGGGTGGTGGCCATGTAAACGTATTGAGCTTTAGGATGTGTTTGAGCAAAATTAGCATAGAAATTATATATTTTATTTTCTATACCCGAATTCGATGCAGGTGTCATTTGAATTAAGCCGTCTGCATCTCCATCTATTTCCACATAGGATGTTAGAGTATTATCAGCACTTTTTACTATATCGTTGGAAGAAAATCGTTGGAAGAAAGAAACTGACAGTTTTCTTCTATTCCTTGAAAAAAAAGATTAATGGCATTGTTAACCTGCTGTATTTGTTCCGTTGTGTTATCTATAAAGTCTTTTTGTACTGCTTTTTGCAAATACAAGGAAATTATAACCACGCTTATTACCGTAGGAATTAATGCGATAGACATTAATATAATAGTTAACTTGTTTTTAATGGTTAACATGTTTAATTTATCCCCCTTAAAAAATTATTAGCACGTAAGACTTCTTGTATTTTCGCCGATATTTCTATTTTCTGCATTTTTCTATAGTTTTCTTTAAAAGCCTGCCATAATAAGGCTGTCAACGCCGACTTTATTTTGACCCACCATCGCCGGTTTAGAATTGACCCACCCGGCGATTTTTTGTTGGTTAGGTGGTAGAGGGGGAGCCGTAGGCTCCAGTCCTCATCTTCTCACGAAGTCGGTAACTATTCCCCCTAATATTGACGATGTGGGAATGGTGTAAGAGCCGATCCAGGATAGCCGTAGCAAGTATCGGATCGCCCATCAGTTCCCCCCATTCACCGAAACTCTTGTTGCTGGTCAACAGAATACTCCCTCTCTCGTATCTTGCACTTACTACCTGGAAAAAGAGGTTAGCTGCCAAACTGTCAAACGGTAAGTAACCAATTTCGTCAATAATCAGGAGCTTTGGTCGAATATAGATGCGTAGGCGTTTATCCAGCCTGTTTTCCGTGTAAGCTTTTCGCAGATCTTCGATGAGTTGCGAGAGACTGACAAAGTAAACGGATATCCCTTGCGAGATGGCTTCTACAGCCAACGCCACCGCCAGATGACTTTTTCCTACTCCGGGAGGCCCTAAGAACAAGACATTCTCGTGTCGGGTTACAAAAGTCATCGTGGCCAGCTCTCGAATCAACCGTTCGTCAATGCTGGGTTGGAAAGCAAAATCGAACTCCTCCAGCGTTTTTCGGTAAGGCAAGTGTGCGAGTTTGGTGCGTACCTCCATATTCCGTTTTTGACGTTCCGCTATCTCTGCATCTAGAAGCATGTTGAGAAAGGACAGATAGGTGGGCTGTCCATGACTTGCCGCTTCCAAATGGGCATCCAAGAGTAGAGCCGCTTGCTGAAGCCCAAGTTCCTCGAGACGTAGCCGTGCTTGTTCCAGTTCAATCATGCTCCCACCCCCCGTCAGCTGCTCATAGACATCCAGCGAACGCACTTCCACTTGCTGCGATGAAATCTGTCGGGCTTGCGGACGTGGATAGGCATATCCTTGAGCAGTCGTAAGACCTGCATACTGGTTTTCACAAAAAACAGTTGCACGGGATCGATAGACCTTTTGGTGTCGAGCAATACATGTGCCGTCGGCCCAGATTTCCACCCACCCATTCACTTCTCGCACGGTACCCTCACGTCCACTGTACCTCCATGGAACCCCATATCGTACACCATCGTAGCTAACAAATCCGTCTCGGCTGACCTGTCTTGGTTCATGCAAGTATTTTTCCCATCGTTCAGCTGAAGGGATAGGCGACAGATTTTCCTCACGGAGTCGGTCGATGGGACGTTCGCCGGTTGTTCCATGAATACGGCGGTTAATCCGCTCGCACCAGTGTAGGGCTTGTTGATTGAGATCCTGTAAATCAACGAAGCGTTTGCCAGGAAGAAAGTTGTTTTTTACGTATTGAACGCCTCGTTCCACTTTTCCCTTTGTTTCGGGGCGTCGAACTTTGCATACTTTTGTGAACAAGCCCAATCGCTGCAGCAAAGTCGGCATGGCGTAGAGGCATTTTAGTTGAGTCAGAAAACTCGTAATTCTGGGAAAAATATCATAAAAAGGAAGAGGGTAATCCAGATGCGAGAGTATGACAAAGACTTTAAAGAAGAAGCCATCAAGTTATCCTGCGAAATAGGGCCGACAGCGGCCGCAGAGAAGCTGGGAATTCCAGTAACAACGCTATACACATGGCGAAACAACGCAAAACGGTATGGAGTGATTGCTTTTGTTGGCAGCGGGCATAAGCGTGTTGATCCTAAAACAGCTGAAATTCGGGCAATGGAAAAAAAGATCAAAGAACTTGAAGCTGCTAATGATATTTTGAAAAGAGCCTTGGGTTTTTTCGCAGGGAGCCAAAAGAAGTAGCTGCACGAGAACTTTTTCAGTGGATATGGCTGCACAAAACCAAAGAGAAAACCAAGCACAGCATAAAAACCATGTGCAGGGTATTAGGCGTCAGTGAAACCGGATATTACAAGTGGTTAAAAAGGCAGTCCAAGCCCAACAAATACGATGAGCTTTTGGCTAAGATCCGTCAAATTCGTGCAGCCAACCCAGACTATGGAGCGCACAGGATCTATCTCCATTTGAAACTTTATCAAGGCTATACCGGCAGTTATTATGTAATCCTTAAGCTCTGTAAAATTCACCATCTCATGCTGAAGAAGAAACACCACAGCAGAGGAATAACCAAAGCAGATCTTGCGGCACAAGCCAGTGAAAACCTGATTCAACAGGATTTTACCGCCTCATCGCCCAATCAAAAATGGCTTGGGGATATTACAGAAATCCCAACAGCTGATGGCAAGCTTTATGTAGCCGCAGTATTAGACTGTTTTGACGGAGCTATCGTAGGGTTTAAAATGGCTGATCATATGAGGGCAGAGCTTTGTGTAGATGCTTTCACTTCAGCAGTTAAGAAATACCAGGCTTTCGGTATGATCTTTCATAGTGATAGAGGAAGCCAGTATACCAGCCGGATTTACCGTGACGTCTTAGCGAGGTATGGAGCAGTTCAGAGCATGAGCAAAACCGGAAAATGCTATGACAATGCCAGAATGGAGTCCTTTTTTGCCACATTAAAAAAAGAAAGCACTAACAAATTCAAAACCGAAACCATGAGAATGGAGACTGTAAAAAGCATAGTGTTTAGATTTATAGAAATTTATTACAACCGAAAACGAATTTACACTACTAACGGAGGTTATCCGCCCTTGGTTAAGCGTTCACACTATTACCAGGAAAACCTGCCCCAGGCAGTGTAAAAGCGTATACGTTAATTATTCAGGGGCTCTGCCCCCGAACCCCCGGAGTTTACCGCTTGGTTCTCCCAGGGATAGATAAAGAAGATACCAGGGTAATCAAACGATTCCCTGGCTATCCCCAGCAGAACTCTACTGGCCGCTCGGGTTGCTCTCCAGCATTGCCCTATCCTGCCAGTAGATAAGAGCTGAATATAGTATTTCCAGAAGGAATCCACTTATTAACATTTTCTAAAATTACGAGTTTAGGGACTAAACCAAATTTGACAACTCCAGAAACCCGGTTTTTCCTATATCGAAAAACGTCAGGATAACCAAGTTATTAGCCTACCTATAAGGAATTGAAACTGGATAGGCTCAGCCGCAGACTCTGTAACCGCTAAAATATAATTAACAGATTCCGCTAAATAAAAATGAACAGTATTTACCACAATATACCTTTCCTGTATGATTGAACTGGCAATTCAATCATCATTGGGAGAGGGTATAATGAAAATTGCGGAAAGGTGGAGCATGTATTTAGAAATACACCGGCTTAAGGAGTTAGGATTAAATGTATCACAGATAGCCAGACATTTAGGCATTTCCAGAAATACCGTGTACAAGTACGAAAGGCTTGAGCCAGATGAATTAGAGAAGGCCATTAAAGAATTGAAGACCCGGCAGAAAAAGCTGGACTGTGTTGGTGGAGAAATTTTATCGTGGCTTAAGGAATATCCGGATTTTTCAGCAGCTCAGGTACTGGACTGGTTATTAGAAAGGCACCCGGAGGTAGATGTCTGTGAGAGTACCGTAAGAAATTATGTATCTAGATTAAGAAAGGAGCATGATATCCCGAAAACCATACATAAAAGGCAGTACGAAGCCGTCGAAGACCCGCCCATGGGTTATCAGATGCAGGTTGATTTTGGTGAGACCAAACTTAAAAATATCAAAGGGAATCTAATCAAACTTTGGTTCATTACCTTTGTGCTGTCCCATTCCCGGTATAAATACGTGGCGTGGCTTGACCGGCCCTTTACAACGGCAGATGTTATCCAGATTCATGAAAATGCTTTTGCATACTTTGGTGGTATGACAAAAGAGATTGTCTACGACCAAGATCATCTTATCCTGGTCAGCGAAAACTACGGAGACCTGATTATGACGCATGAATTTGCCGCTTATGCGAAAAAACGGGGTTTTCAAATCTACATGTGCCGTAAACAGGACCCAGAGAGCAAAGGACGGACAGAAAACGTAGTGGGATACGTAAAAAAGAACTTTGCTAAACATCGGATGTTTTTTAACCTGGACAAGCTAAACGAAGATTGCTTGGCCTGGCTAGAACGGACAGGTAACGGAAAGAAGCATAACACGACAAAGAAAATACCGGCGGAAGTGTTCGTACTCGAAAAACAACACCTTCGACCGGTTCTTGAAAAAATGGAAATAAGTTGTACCAATAGTATAACAAGACGAGTTCGAAAAGACAATACTGTTTGGTACAACGGCAATCGCTACTCGGTTCCGTTGGGAACATACGACGGCATGGATAAAGAAGTCTTGGTCGAAGTAGTTGATGATAATGTCCTGGTAATTTATGACCAAGCTACCGCCAGGAACTGGCCAGGCACAATATATGTCATGAAAAAGGCAAGCTGATTAAAAATAATAATCACAGCCGGGACCGTTCCAAGGGAATTGACAAGTATATTGACAGTGTAGCTAACCTTTTTAACGACCCTTCACAGGCCAGAGCATTTCTCGAAAAAATCCGGGAACAAAAACCACGATATATCCGGGATCAGTTGCAATTAATCCAGCAAAATATCACGGATTTAAGCACGCAGGTAATTGCAAAGGCGCTGGGATATTGTTTGAAACACAAGTTGTTTAGTGCAACAGATTTTGTTGACGCTGTAAAGCATTTTAAAGAACAGGATACTTTGGGAAAACCCGTATATAAAGATGTTTCACCAGAAATTAAGCCTTTAGACGAAACAGACCGAAGCAAACTGAAAACCAAACCTCAGGTGCGAGATATTAAAATTTATCAACAAATTATGAATGGAGGCCTGATATGCCAGGAGTAACCGCTGAATTAAAACAGCAAATGAAGTTGTTGAATTTTTCTGAAACAGCAAAGATTCTTGATGATTTTTTAATAGACGCAGAGGCCAAACAACTTACCTGCCGGGAGTTTCTACATCAACTCATCCAGTATGAGCTGCATAAACGGGAAGAAAAACACCAGGAAAAGCGGTTGAAATGGGCGGCATTCCCGGAATATAAATCTCTCGAATCCTTCAATCCGGCTGAACAACAATCCTTAAGTAAAAAGCAGTTACAACAACTGAAGGAATTACTATGGGTTGAGCAGGCATACAATCTCATATTGCTTGGGCCTCCTGGAGTCGGAAAAACCCATTTGGCTATTGGCTTGGGTATTGAGGCTATTCGCCGGGGGTATAAAGTCAGCTTTATTCAGATGGATGCCCTGATTCACCTGTTTAAGACTCAGGAAATCACCCGCAGCGGCCGGGTTAGGATCAAACGGATAATTTCCTCAGACTTGGTCATAATTGATGACCTGATGTTTATGGCCATGGACCGCAATGAAGCCAATATGTTCTTCCAACTGGTCAACCGGCTCTATGGCCAAACCTCTCTGATAATTACCTCTAACAAAGGTCCTGAAGATTGGGGAGAGTTGCTCGGTGATCCGGCAATTACAACCGCAATTTTGGATCGCATAATCCATAAAAGTGAGGTGGTTCATTTAAGTGGTGACAGCTACCGAATCAAACATCGCAAATCCATTTTTGGAAATAATTAGATGCTAAAAATTATTTACCGAAATTTGTTCAAAAGTACTTGACGGTCACAACTCCTTCTCTCAAGACGTTATTAGCCTACCTATAAGGAATTGAAACAAGGAAAAACGTGAGGAACTGCAGGTGACAATAGGTTATTAGCCTACCTATAAGGAATTGAAACAAAATCCGCATTGATAACATGCCGGTCCACCTGGAAGGGTTATTAGCCTACCTATAAGGAATTGAAACCGTGCAAAAAGGTCGCCTTCCGTCCGAGATTTACGTTATTAGCCTACCTATAAGGAATTGAAACATCGGCAACGGTAAAGCAAAATTCGACGAGTATACGTTATTAGCCTACCTATAAGGAATTGAAACACTTGGGAAGCCAGGCTAACCAGGCTAACCAGTTATTAGCCTACCTATAAGGAATTGAAACCGTTTAATTAGCGTTACGTTTGACAAAGGAGTTTGGCAACCAAAAACTTTAGAGTTTGATTGCCATCGGCAGTAATAAAAAAGACACTTGCCAACAGCATACTCTTACCCTACCGTTAAAGTTGCCACACAATGACGGTTAGGGGGAAAGAAAGGTTGTTGACAGTGCCTCAGCAAGAGTATATCAGACTAATGCGTGAAATTGAAGGTTTTAAAAGTGGAAAAAACCTGGTCTTAACCGTACCGAAAAAACGCTCAATTTTCCCTTTACTGGCCGCATCATAAGGCTTGGTATGGGTCAACACAATCCCCAGACCGGCGCAGGCGATATGAAAAGTATCTGCCCGGTAAATCTTGCCATTATCAACGTATACAATCTTAGGTATGCCCCGTCTGATCAAGGCCTCCTTGAATACGTTTTTAAGGGCATCAAACTTCACGGAGACAGTAAACTGGGCAAAGGGCACAATTCTGGAGCAATCATCAATAAACCCGAAGAGGAAAGTCTTGGTTTTCCGGCCGTTAAGCAAAAGATACGGTCCTACTGACATATCACCCTGCCGCAAAATATTAACTTTATCATAAGCAAAACGTTTTCTTTCTTGCTTTGCAGGTGCATCTCTGGCAATCAGCCCGTGTACCGGTAAACCGTAGCGTAAGAAACTTCCTTGGGCAGGATCTCGCCTTGGTCCACTAGCTGATCGTAAAAAACCGAAACAGGCATATCCCGGTATTGCTGACGCAAAGATAGGAGTCGTTCTTCCTGCCAAAACCAGAAAACAACCTGTTAAAATGAAAACCTATAACCTCATGTTCTTTTGAGCTTGAACGGAGCCTTCAAATGCTAAAGTTTTGCTGCCTTGACAGGTGGCAGCAGCCGGTATCATTGATTTGAGGCGAAGCAATTAACCCAATCATGCTTCTCTCATTCGGTAATTGTTTTATTATTTTGGGTATTCAGGTGGGTCAGATTTATTTGCACAAGGTGGGTCAAATCTATTGACAATCAACACCGAAGGATTGTGACCATCCCTTTATCATGATCCGGAATATAAAAATCAGATAATTGCCCACGGGCATGATGCGCAGATTGCGGCTGTGCCACGGCTCTTTGCCGTATGTGCGGAAACGCTCCGGCATTTGATGCAGCGAAGCGATTCCTTTCTCCAGACGGTCAAGCTGACCTGCCGCATGCTAAACAGACTGCAAATCGTGCGCAATGTACTCAAAAATGTTGCGCAGGTCATCTTGAGCTTCCGGGGTTAACTGAATTTCATAGTTCATACGCCGTATTTCTTGCGGATATCAGCAAACGCCTGCTCGGCCGAAAGCGTTTGTCCGTTTTGCATCTGGGCATAGCCCTTTTCCAGCTCCGTGTTCAGCTGTTCTGTTGTCATGCGGCTGACGTCGAGCGGATGATCCGGAAGTTTCACCTCAAAAGGCAGACCTTTTCGGAGAATGATCTGCTTGTAAAACATCGTTATTGCGTTAGAGGCGGGAATGCCCAGGTCATCAATTATGACCAAGTCTGAGGAAATTATCCGTTTGATCCTAACCCGGCCGCTGCGGGTGATTTCCTGAGTCTTAAACAGGTGAATCAGGGCATCCATCTGAATAAAGCTGACTTTATACCCCCGGCGAATAGCCTCAATACCCAAGCCAATAGCCAAATGGGTTTTTCCGACTCCAGGAGACCTAAGCAATATGAGATTGTATGCCTGCTCAACCCATAGTAATTCCTTCAGTTGTTGTAACTGCATTTTACTTAAGGATTGTTGTTCAGCCGGATTGAAGGATTCGAGAGATTTATATTCCGGGAATGCCGCATATCAGGCCTGCCGGTTATGACGCCGAATACATATACTTGCAGGCTTTAAAGCTGCGCGGCCAGGCAATCATTAAACTGAATCACCGGGGTAAAAAGGGTAATTAGAGCCAATTGCATAATTCCCATCCCATAAAACAAATGGGCTTAAGAAGCCAAGAAAAACTGTTTACCCAACTTACGATGCTGGCAACAGAATCAATCTCAAAGAAGTGGACTACGCCAATCCGGGAATGAGGAATTGTATCTCCCAACTTGCAATATACTTTGGAGATAGAGTTCAGCCAGGGATTGCCTAAAAACAATGGGTTAGGTAACGGGTTTATCGCTTTAGTTCTTCCGGAGATAGTCATAAAAGGAAGAAAACTGGGAATAATATTCCCAGCTACCTCCGGCAGAACCCTGCGGGCGCTCGGGTTGCTCCAAAGCCACGCCCTATCCTCCCGACAGGTAAGAGCCACTATAAGCCTACCCAATATCTGACGGAATAATCCAATTACACAAAATTTTGTACACTCCCTTCTGTGGAAGAGGTCACACGTTACAAACGAAAAGTTTCCCCACCCGCACCGCTTAAGGAACAGTTTTTACCAAAGCAAACACATCTCAACAACTTAATAATGAATAATGATAAGTGCTATTGCAGGCAGAATTATCTGTCACTTTACCATTTAATATCGGGGCCGGTTAACTTTTACTTTATCACAAGTGGTCAACTTTTGTGTTGACAAAACCATCCGTTTTCCTTCATGAGCTTATATACCCGGTTATGACCACATTTTATCTTCTTTTTGTTGTTTAGTTCCTTAGTGATCTTCCTGACCCCGTATAGGCCCAGGGATCTTCTATGGATGTCCTTGATCTCTTCCAACAATTTTTCATTAGCCTTTTTACGTTTGCTTTTTGGCCTTTTACGCCAGCTATAATAACCGCTTCTTGACACTTCAAGCACTTGGCATATCTTCTCCACCCTGAATTCGAAGCGGTGTGCATCTATAAATTGATATCTTATTTTCGGGGGTTTGCGAAGATGGCCGCTGCTTTTTTAAAAGGCTCTATGTCAAATGTTGGGGTGACAGGTGTCTACGGATACCTGTCGCCATATTTTTATGTCCAAAATTAAGCGCAGCAGTGAAGAATACGTGAGCGGAATCTATTAAAATTTCTAAAACCAAAAGCATTACGCTTGATGACTTTAATTTTGTTGTTGTAGCCTTCAATACACCCATTTGAGTAAGGGACATCAAATGAATTTAGAATTTCAGTTTTCCAGTTTACGATTGTATTAGCCAGGTAGTAAAATTCTTTGATTTTATGTTGTTTAACGAGATTTAGCCACCGGTTAAGTTTTGATTCTGCTTCAACAGAGGAACTTGCCTTTACAAAATCCATGAACTGTTCTTTCAAAAGATAAGAAACTCTAAGTTCATCATTAAAACGAAGGATGTTGGCCAATTTGATTTTAGAATCATCGCTTAACTTATCGGGTCTTGAGAGAAGGAGTCTACGGCTGAATTTTAAAAATCGGCGTTTTTCATAAGGTAAAGACTGCTGAACACGTTTTCTGACCTTATCAATAGCCCAAATGCAGTTTCTGACGTAGTGAAAGCGATCAATAACAATCGTAGCGTTAGGAAAAACCAGTTCGGCAGCCCGCTTATAAGGGCCCCACATATCAATAACAACATACTTAACCTTATCGAGATTATTAAACTTTTTAAAGTAGCTAACCAGATAATCCTGGGTACGGCTTTCAAGGATGTCAAGGACTTTGGAACTAATGGGATCAGCCAGAATGCAATGGTATTTACCTTTGTCAGTAGTGCCTTTAAACTCATCAATAGAGAGGACAGTAGGCAATTCCTTAAGGCTATAGGATAGGTAATCAAAGATTCTAGTGATAGTACATGGAGAGAGAGAAAAATCATCAGCGACAGAGCACATACTGGAGTTTGAGCGGAGCCTATCCACAACGGCCATAATCAGTCGTTTAGTCATTCTTTGATATTTACCGATAAAGTCAACTTGTTCGTAAAACTTCTTGTTACATTTACGGCAGTTATATCGTCGCTTGCGATATATTAAGTAAAGGGGTTTATTTAGCCAGGGAATATCCTTAATCTTTTGAGTTCGGTAGTCATGGATAGATTTAGTTAATGTCCCACAAGCAGGGCACTTATGGGGTCTAACGGGCATTGATAGAGAGATTTCAGAGTGGCTGTCAAAATGCTCAACATTGCTAATAATAACATCTTTCAAATTAATAAAATTTCTGATAGACTGAAATTGCATTTGGAAGAATACCTCCTCTTTGAGGGTTTGGTTTGGCGACTAAGGTATTCGACCAAATGCTTTTCTTTTTCCTGTCACCCCAACATTTATTTTAGAGCCTTTAAAATAGCATTTTCCTCCTCTTTACAGCTACTAACTTAAATTCTTTGTTGTATTTTCTGCCTTTGTTACTCATTTCGTGGCACCTCCGATGGTTTAATTTTATCTCAGTTCGGAGTGTCCATCAAACCGGGTACGAGGTACCTTATTCCAAGGAACATCCGCGGTCTTGTGGGTATATGGGCGCGTAAAACTGCCAATCAATTTGTAATTCTGGTTAAGTACTTCAATGTGATCCCAGTAAATTTTTAATATTGCCTTTTCTTCCGGGCGTACTTCAAATAACGGTTAATAAAACCATTTTCGCTTGCTTAATTATGTAAATACTTACAGAAAAAAATTTAAAATGCAACATCTTTGTTAAAAGGATTTAATAAAATAATAGCGAATCTTAATGTGGAAACGTTACCACATAGAAAAAATCAGTCAACATAAATAGTTTCGCAGCCAAGGTGATAACGTTACCAGTTCGGAGGTAAAAGATGGCCACAATCAAGGATGTAGCAAAATTGGCAGGAGTGTCTGTTTCCACAGTATCGAGGGTGCTGAATGCCAGCGGGTATGTTGATAAAACCACGGAAGAAAGGGTAATGGCTGCCATAAAACAGCTTCATTATAAGCCCAGCCAAATTGCCCGGGGATTGGTCAGTAAAAAGACAAAGACTTTTGGCTTGATCCTGCCGGATATTACTAACCCCTTTTTCCCTGAATTGGCCAGAGGAGTAGAAGATGAGGCCCAGCGTCATGGCTATAACATTATGCTGTGCAATTCTGACTGGGATATTGAAAAAGAAAAAATGTATTTAAGTCTTTTGCAGGCTAAATGTGTGGACGGTATTATCCTGGTGGGTTCCCGTCTGCGGGAAGAATACCTGGCAAAGCTGTTGGGTACGCTTAAGGTGCCAATGGTCTTGCTTGACCGCTCCAGCGGCATGGGCATCCACTCTATCAGTGCCAATAATAACCTGGGAGGTTATTTAGCAACTAAGCATTTAGTTGATCAGGGTTACCGCACGATTGCTCATATTTCCGGACCCCAACAGTCTCCTTCGGGCCAACAAAGGCTGGCAGGTTATAAAAATGCTTTGGCTGAGGGAAACATCCCATACGATGAAGTTTTGGTAACAGAAGGAGATTACCGGATTTCCGGAGGAGCTGCTGCCATGCGCAGGCTGCTGCGGTTAAGTTCACCGCCTGATGCGGTTTTTTGTGCCAACGATTTAATGGCCATCGGTGCCCTGGAGGTTCTTCAAGAAACGGGTGTCAAAGTGCCGGATGAAATAGCTTTGGTAGGTTATGACGGCATTCATTTGAGCAAATACGTTTTTCCTAAACTGACAACTATAATTCAGCCCACCTATCACATGGGCACGCAGGCGGTGCAAATAATTATAGATAATCTTGTAGCCGGTCAAACTGAATGTAAGCATATTGAGTTAGACCCCATTTTAGAAATTCGTGATTCATCCATAAGGAGGAAACCAGCGTGAAAAAGCCCCGGGTTTTAGTGGTAGGAAGCATTAATATGGATCTGGTTGGGTATACCCGGCGGATACCGGGCGTAGGGGAGACTGTGCTGGGCCAGCGCTTTGTTACGGTGCCGGGCGGCAAAGGCGCCAACCAAGCGGTGGCGGCGGCTCGTCTGGGCGGGCAGGTACAGTTTATCGGTGCGGTAGGCAGCGACAGTTACGGTGATTTGTTGTTGCAACATTTTAAAGAAAACGGCGTGGATGTTTCTGCTGTTAAGCGAGTAAATAATTCCACCGGAGTTGCCTTAATTACTGTGGATGCCAACGGCAACAACAACATAGTAGTGGTTCCCGGCGCTAATTTTGCAATAACGCCCCGGGATCTCGAGCAACAACGGGAAGCCTTTGCGCAGGCGGATGTGGTGGTGCTGCAGTTGGAAATACCCATGGAAACGGTAGGCAAGGCCATTGAACTGGCCAACAGCTGTCACAAGCCGGTTATTTTAAACCCGGCGCCGGCCCAGCCGGTGCCTGAAGCATGGCTTGGCCAAATTGATTTCCTGGTGCCCAACGAACATGAAGTAAATTTACTGGGCGGTTCTCCTGATAACTTTTATGCAAATTTGCGTGCCAAGCTAAAGCATGCACTGGTGGTTACCCAGGGTGAAAAGGGTGTGACCTATGCAGTAGGAGATACTGTTGAGCGAGTGGCGGCCTTTAAAGTTCAACCGGTGGATACCACTGCTGCCGGAGATGCCTTTATTGGCGGATTAAGTATAGCATTGGCGGAAGACCTGGGCATGCAAGAGGCGGTTGTTTTTGCCAGTGCGGTGGCAGCTTTGTCGGTTACCAGAGAAGGAGCCCAAACGTCCCTGCCATATCGACATGAAGTAGAAGCATTGTTGGGAGGAAACAGCTAATGAAAAAGCACGGGGTATTACATCAAGAGCTGGCAGCGTTAATTGCCGGTTTGGGGCACGGGGATTTAATCGTGGTGGCCGACAGCGGCCTGCCGGTGCCGCCCGGTGTAAAATGCATTGATCTGGCGGTAACCAAAGGTGTGCCTTCTTTTCTGGATGTATTGCAGGCCATTTTGTTTGAAATGGTGGTTGAGAAGGCAACGGTAGCCCAGGAGTTGGTCCCTAACGTACAATTGATGGATAATATAGCGGCTCAACTCAGTCCGGTTGCCGTGCAAAAGGTTAGTCATGCGGAACTGAAGCAGTTGAGTGAAAAAGCCCGGGCGGTTATCAGAACCGGCGAATGGACACCCTATGCGAACATCTTATTATATGCCGGGGTGGCCTTCTAAAGGAGGAAAGACACTGGTGGAAATACTGGAAATGCAAGGAATATGCAAGGAGTTTCCAGGTGCCAAAGTATTAAAAAATGTAAATTTCTCGGTACGGCCAAAAGAAATTCATGCTTTGCTGGGCGAAAACGGTGCCGGGAAATCAACCCTGATGAAAATTCTTACCGGCATTTATTCGATGGACAGCGGTTCCATCCTGTACCAGGGCACACCGGTACAAATCAGCGGGCCGAAGCAAGCTGAGCAATTGGGTATTGTAATGATCCACCAGGAGTTTAACTTAATCCCTCAACTCAGTGTTGCTGAGAATATTTATCTGGGCAATGAAAAGAACTTTACCCGCTGGGGCAAAATTAATTGGCATGATTTAACCGAAGCTGCTGAAAGCTACCTGGAACAAGTGGGATTAAAGGTTAATCCCAAAACGCCGGTGGCCGCATTAAGCGTAGGGGAAAAGCAGCTGGTTGAAATTGCTAAAGCACTTTCCAAGCAGGCCCGCTTGTTAATTATGGACGAACCGACAGCAGCCCTTACGGAGGCTGAAATAGAAAAACTGTTTAGCATCATGCGGTCTCTGGTAGAAAAAGGTGTGTCCATTATTTATATATCCCACCGCATGGAAGAACTGTTTGAGATTTGTCACCGGGTGACGGTGTTGCGGGATGGTGAGTACATTGCCACGCAAGATATAGCCACTACCTCCATTGACCGCCTGGTAAGCTTAATGGTGGGGCGTGAGGTTAACGAGCGGTTTCCGAAAGTTCGTTGCAACCCTGGTGAAGCCCTGTTGGAAGTGGAAAATTTTACAAACTATCGTTTGAAAAATGTCAGCATTACACTAAAAGCCGGCGAAGTGGTAGGGATTGGCGGTTTGATGGGTTCCGGGCGAACAGAACTGGCTCGGGCTGTTTTTGGACTGGATAAGGTATCCGGAACTTTAAAGGTTAAAGTTAAGGACAAATATTTTCAGGGGCGTTTCAAGCACCCGGCAGAAGCCATTGACCACGGCCTGGCCATGGTTACGGAAGACCGTAAGGATCAAGGATTGATTTTACCCTTCAGTGTACAGCACAATCTGGCTTTGCCCACCCTGAGGGCCCGTTCTTTAGGCGGGGTTATTAAGCACCGGCAGGAATCTGCCATGACCGATCATTATATTAAATTGTTAAAAATAAAGGTGGCCGACCCGGCCCAGCGGGTAGGCAGTTTAAGCGGCGGCAACCAGCAAAAAGTGGTATTTGGCAAGTGGCTGGAAACCAAGCCGGAAATCCTTATACTGGATGAGCCAACCAGGGGTGTTGATGTGGGAGCCAAGGTTGAGATTTATGAATTAATAAACCGGCTAACATCAAAGGGTTTGGGCATTATCCTTATTTCTTCTGATTTGCAGGAACTAATGGGTATGAGCGATCGCATTTATGTGATGTACGAGGGGCGTATTACCGGTCATTTCCATCATCATGAAGTAACGGAAGAAGCATTTATGCACTGTGCCACCGGAGGTGTACAATGAATAGTTTTAAAAATCTTTTGCAAAAATACAAATTAGGTCCCCTCATTGGTTTGGCATTAATTTGCGTGACACTAAGTTTTTTAAGCGACCGTTTTTTTACCGCTTCCAACCTGCTTAATGTGGCGCGCCAGGTGTCCATTAACGCATTATTGGGAGTGGGTATGACTTTCGTTATTTTGACAGGCGGGATTGACCTGTCGGTTGGCTCCATATTAGCACTGTCCGGTGCCCTGGCGGCAGGCTCTCTGGCCCTGGGGTTTGATCCGGTACTGTCAGTTCTTGTGGCCTGTTTGGTTGGTTTATTGGCCGGTGTTATAAACGGTACCATTGTTGCTTTTGGTCGGGTTGCTCCCTTTGTTGCTACACTGGCTACCATGACTTTATTCCGGGGGGCTACCCTGATTTATACCGAAGGCAGGCCCATCCGGGCGGTGGCCGAAGGATTTAACCAGTTGGGCGGCGGCTATCTTGGCCCGGTTCCCACACCGGTAGTTATTACCGGGCTGGTATTTATCCTGGCCTGGTTTTTCCTTAATCACATGACGCCCGGCAGAAGAATATTTGCCATTGGCGGTAATGAAGAAGCAGCTATACTCAGCGGCATCAAAACAAGCCGTTACAAAATTCTGGTTTATTCAATCAGCGGTCTGTTAGCCGGTTTAGCCGGTGCCGTTTTAACCTCACGCCTGTTATCTGCTCAGCCTACCGCCGGTTACGGTTATGAACTGGACGCCATTGCGGCTGTAGTAATTGGCGGTACCAGTTTGAGCGGCGGTGCCGGCGGTGTTCTGGGCACCCTGGTGGGGGCGCTGATCATCGGCGTAATAGATAATGGATTAAATTTGTTAAACGTGTCGTCGTTCTATCAGCAGGCAGTAAAAGGTTTGATTATCTTGATTGCCGTTCTGCTGGATCGTCGCAACACGGTCAGGAGGTGATAGGGCCGGAAAACCGTTAAAATAAGAAAGAAGTTTTAAGGAAAAAATATTTAACTTTTATGGAGGGGAAGTATATGAAAAAATTTTGGAAATTAACAGCTGTTTTGTTAAGCGTTGTTTTCCTGGCCGGCCTTGTTAGCGGTTGCGCCGGTAAGCAACAAGCCCAGGAAGCTCCCAAAGCGGAAGAACAAAAACAATTGACCATTGGTTTAGCTTTGTCTACATTAAACAACCCCTTCTTTGTGGACATGAAAGACGGTGCCCAGGCAGCTGCAGATAAAATCGGCGCCAAACTTGTAGTGATGGATGCTCAGGACGATGCTTCCAAACAGGTTTCTCAGGTGGAAGACCTGATTCAGCAAAAAGTGGATGTTATCCTGTTGAACCCCACCGACAGCGACGGTCTGGTGACAGCCGTTAAGGATGCCAACAAAGCCAACATTCCTGTTATCACCCTGGATCGCAGCGTAAACGGCGGCACCGTAGTATCTCATATTGCTTCTGATAACGTAGCCGGCGGCAAAATGGCTGCTGACTTTATCGTAGAACAGTTAAAAGGTAAAGGCAAAGTGGTAGAACTGGAAGGCATTGCCGGTACTTCTGCAGCCCGTGACCGCGGCCAAGGCTTCCACGAGGTAATGGATAAGCAAACAGACATTAAGGTTGTTGCCAAGCAGCCGGCTGATTTTGACCGCTCTAAAGGTATGTCTGTAATGGAAAACATTCTGCAAAGCCAGCCGGAAATTAATGCTGTGTTTGCACACAACGACGAAATGGCTTTAGGCGCTTTGCAAGCCATTGAAGCTGCGAAAAAACAAATCCTGGTGGTTGGCTTTGACGGCAACGATGATGCTGTAAAAGCTGTTAATGATGGTAAAATGGCTGCTACAGTTGCTCAGCAACCCAAGCTGATCGGTGAGCTGGGTGTTCAGGTGGCAGAAAAAGTTAAGAAGGGCGAAAAGGTAGAAGCGCAAATTCCTGCTGAATTAAAACTGATTACCAAGCAATAGCCTAACGCAAAACGCACCGGCTTCCCGGCGAGGGAGGCCGGTTTTTTCCTTTTGCAAATTAATACATTACAATAACCGCTCCCACAAAAATTAAATAAAACACGCTGTTCAGGGCCAGCGTAAGAGGGCGAATTTCTCCCCGCCACCTGAGCAGCAGGAACACGCTGCCCGCTGCCGTAAGGGCCAGGATGGCACAAATAAGGCCCAGAGGAGACAGCTTCCAGGGGGTGAGCAGAATGCCCAGGGCGGGAATCACTGAACTTTGAAATACCATGGCGCCGGTGATGTTGCCCAGAGCCAGCGTATCTTTACCTTGCCTCACCCAGATAACACTGTTGAACTTCTCGGGCAGCTCGGTGGCAATGGGGGCAATGATTAAAGATAAAATAAATGCCGGCACTCCCCAGACAGCAGCCAGTCTTTCAATTTCTATCACAAACAAATGGGCACCCAGGATAATTCCCGCCAGGGCGATAATAACCTGACTGAGAACCGGCAGAAGCCCCGGGTTGGCCTGGCGCCGGGCCAGGTACAGCGGGTTAAGGTTCTCACACTGATCCCCGGCGCAGCCCAACGTTTTATAAACATAATAGAGATAAGCAGCTATTAAAAATAAAGCCACCGCAGGTTTAAAGCCGTCACTGAATATACCTGCCAGGACGGCAGTGGTATAAACCAGCAAGAAAAATTTTAAATCACGGTTCATCACTTGCTTGTCGATTAACATACTTTCCCGCTGTTTGCCTTTGACTTTCCACACCAGAGCTGCAAATCCCGTAATAGACAGGGCCAGGGTAGACAACATAAAAGGAGCACCCAGAATGGCGCCGATGCCGACTTCTTCAGCCATATCCCCGGTACCGAAAAGGATGGCAATCACCGGAATCATGGTTTCCGGCAAAGCAGTACCCACTGCCGCCAAAAGGCTGCCCACAGCTCCTTCCGATAGATTTAATTTTTTGCCCAACCACTCAATGCCATTGGTAAACACCTCGGCGCTGAGCAAAATAATGGCCAGGCTGGCAATCAGGAGTAGATAGGTCATGGTTGGTAGTTCGATCCTTTCTCTGTTGTGCTTTTGCCTCCATCCTCTAAATTCCCCATAAATTAAGCCTGTCATACAAACCGCTAACGAGGCAAAATAAAGTTTAAACAACTTGGCGGCGGCAGGGATTTATTCGTGTAAAAAGAATTAACAACTTAGCATGTACAATATTTTAAAGCGGGAGTTGATGCTTTAATGGAAAATTTGTGGGCGCCTTGGCGGTCAATTTATATTGGCAAGCCGCCAGCCGGTTGTATTTTTTGCGAAAAATTAGCCTCCCGGGAAGATCAGGAAAATCTGGTTGTTTACCGGGGTGATAAAACCTTTGTCATTATGAATTTATATCCCTATAATAACGGTCATTTACTGGTTGCCCCCAAGCGGCATGTGTCGGACATCACCGAGTTAACAGACGAGGAGCTGCTGGAATTAAACAAAATGACACAATTTATGGTGCAGGCGCTGCGTCAAGCTTTTGGCAACCCCCATGGCTTCAATATCGGCATTAATCTGGGCAAGGTGGCCGGGGCGGGCATTCCGGGCCACCTCCATGTCCACATTGTGCCGCGCTGGGAAGGCGACGCCAACTTTATGGCCGTGGTGGGAGACACCCGGGTAATTTCGGAAGGGCTGCAAAGAACCTATGAAAAAATAACCGGAGCAATCGAAAAACTGCGGGGAGAAAACTAACGTAATTAACCTGGCCGTGCCTGCATAGTCCTGCTCAGTTCAGACCAACCTATAATCACCGGCATGATTTACGCGGACTTTGGCCCTTGCCCAGCAAGGGCATTTTTTTGCAAATTGTTGCTTTTTGTCATGCTAAATTATACAATTACTGTTAGTAACAGTCGGAAGGGAAAAGTTTTAAGTGCAAAAGATCTGTCTGATGGGAGGAACCTTTGACCCCATTCATTACGGGCATTTGGTCGTAGCTGAAGAAGTGCGGCAAAAATTTAACCTGCCCAAGGTACTTTTTATTCCTGCCGCCAGGCCGCCTCATAAAACAGACCAGGATATTACTGATGCTACGCACCGGGTTAATATGGTTCGCCTGGCGGTTGCCAGCAACCCCTATTTTGCGGTATCAACCCTGGAGGTGGCGAGACAGGGGCTTTCTTATACCATAGACACAGTGCGCCAAATCAAGCAGCTTTATCAAACAGAAAAAATATATTTTATTACCGGGGCGGATGCCGTTTTGCAAATTATTAACTGGAAAGAAGCAGCCCAACTGTTATCAATGTGTACCTTTATTGCCGCCACCCGGCCGGGTTACAACCTGAATAATTTGCAGTCATCCCTGGCATCCTTACCGCAGGACATTATTGAAAGGATACTGCCGTTGGAGGTGCCGGCATTGTCCATCTCATCCAGCGATATTCGCCAAAGAGTCAGGGAAGGGAGAAGCATCAAATACTTGCTGCCCGAAGCTGTTGAGGCATATATTTTTAAAAACCGTTTATACACCTGCCACAACTAATTATCTCCTCAAATGGAAATATCTTAGCCAACCGGCCGCTGCATTTAGTCACTGTCATCGGCAAATAATAAAAGCACCAGGTAAATATGAGAACCATTGCTGAAAGAGGTGACAACAGTGGCAACTTTATATGTGGGCAACCTGCCCTGGGCTACCAAGGCGGAAGACTTGCAGGAAGCTTTTTCCCAATACGGTGAAGTGTTTAGCAGCCGGGTGATTACCGACCGAGAGACCGGTCGCTCCCGAGGCTTTGGTTTCGTTGAAGTAAACGATGCTGATGTGGAAAAAATGGTGGCCGCCCTCAATGGCACTGAACTGGGTGGCAGAATCATTACCGTAAACGAGGCAAAGGCTCGTGAGCCACGGACTTAACGGACTAAACCTCCAACCCCAGGGATTGGAGGTTTTTTCACGACAGGGGGGAGTTTATTGTTTAACGAAGAATACATTAAGGTAAAACTTAGCCTGCAAATGCCGGAAGAACGCTTTAAGCATCTGGTAGGAGTGGCAGAAACGGCAGAAAAACTGGCTCACCGCTTTGGGGCGGATCCTCAAAAGGCCCGTCTGGCGGGACTGCTGCATGATATTGCCAGGGATTTCAGTGATGATGAAATGTTAAAGCGGGCCCGGCAGGCCAACCTGCCGGTCAGTGAGTACGGCTTTGCCATGCCCTTACTTTTGCACGGGCCGGTGGGGGCGGTGATGGCCAGGGAAGAATTTGGTATCAGCGACCCGGACATTCTTAATGCCATTGCCGTACATACCGTTGGTTCAGAGGATATGAGTCAACTGGATAAAATACTGTTTGTGGCGGATAAGATTGAGCCAAACCGCCGCCACCAAAATGTGGAGGAGATGCGCAAGCTGGCAGTACAGGATTTGGACGCTGCTCTCTTAAGTTGTTTTGACGAAAGTATTCGCTATGCTTTAAAAATCGGTTGCCTGTTGCACCCTACCAGTGTTAAAGCCCGCAATGCCATTTTGTATGCCCGGGGATGTTACCGCCGTTAACAGGAATAAATAATTGCTAACATAAGGGAAAATAACGTAATAAGATATCATAAGCCAAAACAAAAGCAGAGTACCGGGGAGGGTTTTCATTGACGCTGAGCGCCAAAGAAATTGTTAATATTGCACACAAAGCGGCTGATGATAAAAAAGCAACCGATATTACCGTTTTGGATATCAGCCATATTTCTATTATCTGTGATTACTTCCTTATCTGTACCGGTCGTTCCAGCACCCAGGTGCAGGCGGTGGCCGAGCACATAGAAGAAACCCTGGAGGAAGCGGGCGTACGCCCGCTGCGCATTGAAGGGTTCCGGGAGGGCAGCTGGATTTTGCTGGATTACGGCGATGTGGTAATTCATGTATTCCAGGAGATGGAACGCGGCTTTTACAACCTGGAGCGTCTTTGGGGCGATGCCCGGTTGGTTGAAATACCCGCCAACAAGTAAAATTAACAAAACATTCGTTGACATAAGTGAATTGTCTGGTTATAATAACCACTATATAAAAACAAAAGCAAATACATTATTGACGGTGATGGGGAGCAGTAAGCGGTGTAACCCGGCAGAGAGCCGCCGGTTGGTGCAAGGCGGTGGGCCAAATTGCTGAATCTCGCCCCGGAGTTGTTTGGGGGAAATATATTACCTTAAACCGGGTATGCCCGTTACAGCTTTTAAGGGGATAAGTCATTTGCTTATCAACCGGGGTGGTACCGCGGGAGTAACCTCTCGTCCCTATGGGATGAGAGGTTTTTATATTTTTAAAGCCTGTTTGCTTTTGACAGGGCCTAAAAATCTGACGCCCCATAAAACAGAATTTTCCGGAAAATAATCAGGAGGGATATTATGCAGGAATTGGACAGAATTACAATAGGAGCGTTATTAGACCGCGTGGCGGCGGCACAACCTGACCATGAGGCACTGGTTTACAGCGAACGCAATCTTCGTTACAGTTACCGGCAATTTAACGAGCTTTGCCGTAAGGTGGCCAAAGGGCTGATGGCCCTGGGGATTCAAAAGGGCGAACATATTGCCGTCTGGGCTACCAACGTGCCGGAATGGGTAACTTTGCAATTTGCCACCGGTAAAATGGGGGCTGTCCTGGTAACTGTCAATACCAATTACAAAACCTTTGAGCTGGAGTATTTGCTGAAGCAGTCTGACAGCACAACCCTGGTGATGATCAGCGGCACCAAAACATCAGATTATATAAAAATGGTTAATGAGTTATGCCCGGAGTTAGCCGATTGCCCGCCCGGTCAGCTGCAGTCGGCCCGGCTGCCCCTGTTAAAAAATATTATTTTTATCGGAGATAAAACTCCGCCGGGTATGCTAAACTGGCAAGATCTGCTGACGCTGGCTGATCAGGTAACTGACGAAGAACTGGATGCCCGCCAGGCCAGCCTGGATCCTGACGATGTAATTAATATGCAATATACTTCCGGCACCACCGGCTTTCCTAAGGGTGTTATGTTGACCCATTTTAACATCGTAAACAATGCTCACAGCATTGCTAACTGCATGGCCTTTGGCCCCCGGGACCGCCTTTGCATTCCGGTGCCCTTTTTCCATTGCTTTGGCTGTGTGCTGGGTACTATGACCTGTGTGGTATCCGGTGCTACCATGGTGCCGCTGGAAGTTTTCCACCCGGTGAAAGTGCTGGAAACCATTGAGAGGGAAAAATGCACGGCGGTGCACGGGGTGCCTACCATGTTCATTATGGAACTGGAGGAAATGAATAAGAGAAATTATGATACCGGCAGCCTGCGT
The DNA here is from genome assembly GCF_000315365.1 of Desulforamulus hydrothermalis Lam5 = DSM 18033. Taxonomy (NCBI): domain Bacteria; kingdom Bacillati; phylum Bacillota; class Clostridia; order Eubacteriales; family Peptococcaceae; genus Desulforamulus; species Desulforamulus hydrothermalis. The sequence goes on along the minus strand of NZ_CAOS01000008.1, from coordinate 27,517 downwards.
ACCGGCATTATGGCCGGATCGCCCTGCCCCATTGAAGTAATGAAAGCGGTGGTAAACCGGATGGGTGCTCGCGAAATTACCATCACCTACGGCCAAACCGAAGCCTCGCCGGCCATTACCATGACCCGGATTGAAGATCCCATTGAATTGCGGGTAACCACGGTGGGACGGGTGATTCCCAATGTGGAAGCCAAAATCGTAGATCCGGAAACCGGGGAAGATTGCCCGCCGGGTGTTCAGGGTGAAATTGTCGCCAGAGGGTATAATGTAATGAAAGGTTATTATAAAATGCCGGAAGCTACCGCCCAGGCCATCGACCGGGAGGGCTGGCTGCATACCGGTGACCTGGGAATTATGGATGAAAAAGGTTACTTTAAAATTACCGGCCGTTTGAAGGATATGATTATTCGCGGCGGGGAAAATATTTACCCACGGGAGATTGAAGAATTTCTTTATACCCACCCCGCCATAAAAGATGTGCAAGTTATCGGGGTGCCCAGCTTAAAGTACGGCGAGGAAGTGCTGGCCTACATTCAATTAAGGGAAGGATACAGTTTAACCAAAGAAGAGGTTCAGGCTTACTGTAAAGATAAAATTGCCAAATATAAAATACCTTCTTATGTCTTATTCACCGACAGCTACCCCACCACTGCCAGCGGTAAAATTCAAAAATTTAAATTGCGCGAACAGGCCATTAGCACCCTGGGTCTGGAGAGCCTGACCAAAATTGAAACAGCTTAGGATTGTTGAAAAACCGCACCGTTCGTGGTAAAATTTGCGAGGAATACGAGTTTGGCTTTCCGCTATTACAGTACGACTAGGGGGCAAGTGTTTTGCAGGAACAATATAACTTTAAACAAATAGAAAGCAAATGGCAGCAGTATTGGGAAGAACAGGATATTTACCGGGTACCGGATGACTCCCAACGGCCTAAATACTATTGCCTGGAAATGTTCCCTTACCCGTCCGGCAAATTACACATGGGCCATGTGCGCAACTATTCCATCGGAGATGTTATTGCCCGCTTTAAAACCATGCAGGGCTACGATGTTTTGCACCCCATGGGGTGGGACGCTTTCGGCCTGCCTGCTGAAAACGCCGCCATCAAGCACGGCATTCCGCCGGCCACCTGGACCTGGGATAATATTGCACACATGAAGGGGCAGCTCAAACAACTGGGTTTAAGTTATGACTGGCGGCGGGAAGTGGCCACCTGCCACCCCGAATACTACCGCTGGGGCCAGTGGCTGTTTCTCCAGCTATACAAAAAAGGCTTGTGCTACAAAAAACATGCCCGGGTCAACTGGTGCCCTGATTGCGCCACGGTATTGGCCAACGAGCAGGTTGTTGAGGGTGCCTGTGAACGCTGCAGTGCCCCGGTGGAACAAAAAGAACTGGACCAGTGGTTTTTCCGTATCACCGATTACTCCCAGCGGTTGCTGGATGATCTGAAAAAATTGCCGGGCTGGCCCGATAAGGTTAAAATCATGCAGGAAAACTGGATCGGCCGCAGCGAAGGAGCTGAGCTGACCTTTAAAGCAGCTGCTACCGGGGATGAAATTACAGTTTTCACCACCCGGCCGGATACTGTTTACGGCGTTACTTACATGGTGCTGGCGCCGGAACACCCCCTGGTGGCCAAGCTGTCTGCCGGTACACCCCAGGAAACTGCAGTGGCCGAATTTGTTAACCGGGTGAGCAATCAAACTGAATTGGCCCGCACCAGCTCAGAAAAAGAAGGGGTGTTTATCGGAGCCTATTGTATCAACCCCTTTAACGGCGAGCAGGTTCCCATTTTAACCGCCAATTATGTGCTTTATCATTACGGTACCGGTGCTGTAATGGGCGTGCCCGCTCACGACGAGAGGGACTTTGAGTTTGCCAAAAAATATAACCTGCCCATTAAAGTTGTTATTCATCCTTCGCCGGCACAGCCTTTAAATGAGGTTGAGATGACCGATGCCTACACCGGCGACGGCATTATGGTAAATTCCGGTCCCTTTGACGGAACCCCCAACCGGCAGGGGATTCGTAAGGTAATTCAATTTGCCGAAGCCAAGGGCATTGGCAAAGGGGTAGTTAATTACCGGCTGCGGGATTGGTTAATTTCCCGCCAGCGCTACTGGGGTACACCGATTCCCATAATTTATTGCAAAACATGCGGCGCTGTGCCTGTACCGGAAGACCGGTTGCCGGTGCTGCTGCCTACCGATGTAGCCTTTAAGCCCACCGGGGAATCACCTTTAAAAAGCCGGCCGGACTTTGTTAATACCGTCTGCCCGCAGTGCGGCGGTCCTGCCCAGCGGGAAACCGATACCATGGATACCTTTGTGGATTCCTCCTGGTATTTCCTGCGTTATACCAGCCCCCGGGATACCGGGCAGGCCTGGGACAAAGCCAAAGCCGACCGCTGGATGCCGGTAGATCAGTATATCGGCGGCGTTGAGCACGCCATTTTGCACCTGCTGTATTCCCGGTTCTTTACCAAGGTGTTTTATGACTTGGGCCTGGTTAATGCGGAGGAGCCTTTCGCCAATTTGCTGACCCAGGGCATGGTATTAAAAGACGGGGCCAAGATGTCTAAATCCAAGGGCAATGTGGTCAGTCCGGAAGAAATTATTGAACGCTACGGGGCAGATACAGCACGGTTATTTATCCTGTTTGCGGCGCCGCCCGAGCGGGATTTGGAATGGAGCGACCGGGGGGTTGAAGGCTGCCACCGCTTCCTTAACCGGGTATGGCGTCTGGTTTATTCTGTGCAAGACCAGGTAGCTGCCGCCCCGGCTATCCAACCGGGAACTTCGTTGGTAGGCGTACACAAAGAAATGCGCCGGTTAACCCATTATGCCATCAAAAAAGTTACCGAGGATATCAGCGGCCGCTTTAACTTTAATACCGCCATCAGTGCCATTATGGAGCTGGTTAACGGTCTTTACACCTACCGCGATAAAGTGGCGGAAGTGGAGCGGGATGCGGCTGTCTTGGCGGAAGCGGTAAACACCGCGATTATCCTGCTGGCTCCCTTTGCCCCGCATATTGCGGAGGAATTATGGCAGGCCACCGGACACCGAGACAGCGTGCACCGCCAGCCTTGGCCCGCCTACGACCCGGCTGCCCTGGTGGAAGATGAAGTGGAAATTGTTGTTCAAATAAACGGCAAAGTTCGGGAACGCTTGCATATACCGGCCAACATGAGTCCTGCCGAAATGCAGCAATACGTGATGGATCAAGCATCGGTACAAGCGTTAATTGCCGGCAAACAGGTAATTAAGGTTATTCCCGTGCCCGGCAAGCTGATTAATATAGTCGTAAAATAAGGCACCCCTGGCGGGTGCCTTATTATTATTCATGTATGTACCGCCGTCAGCCATCCTATACTAAGATGTAGATGCCTACGGAGGTGGAGGTATGGAAGAACTGTTGGCGCATGTTTGGCGAACCGTTGTCATCTACCTGGCGGTACTGGTGATTGTCCGGCTGACGGGCAAGCGGGAGATCGGTCAGCTTTCTTCCTTTGACTTTGTGGTGGCCATCATCCTGGCAGAGCTGGCGGCCATTCCCATGGAGTCTTTGGATATTCCCATCTGGCACGGCATAATTCCCATTGCCACCCTGGGGCTGTTAGAGGTGGGCTTTTCTTATCTGACGCTAATTAATCGTCCGCTGCGCAAATTATTATACGGCACGCCCCAAATCATTATAGAAAACGGCAAGTTGTTAAAACATGAGATGCGTTCTTCCCGCTATAACCTGGATGACTTGTTAAGCCAGCTGCGGGAAAAAGGTTACCATAATATTGAGGATGTGGAATATGCCATTTTAGAAACCTCCGGCCGCTTAAGCGTTATTCCCCGCTCCCAGAAACGGCCGGTAACCCCGGAAGATTTAGGTATATCTACCGAATATGAAGGTTTGCCCACCGTATTGGTAATGGACGGTGATGTGTTAAAGGAAAATCTCAGCAAAATAAACCTTAGTGAGGCATGGTTAAAGGAACGGCTTGCTGAAAAGGGTTTGCACCCCAAAAAAGTTTTACTGGCCACTTTGAATACCAAAGGGCAGTTGATTGTGGATTGCCAGCATGATGCTGCAACCAAGTAAAATCCGGCCGGCAGCACCTTGCCGGTACCTGGTGCTTTGTTTTTGAGAGCTTTGCAGGAAAATGTAAGATCAGATAGAAGTATTAAAAAACTTGGCGCAGGCAAACCTGACAGGACATTTTCTCCGCTAAACTGCCGGGTTTTGGGGAGGGCGTGCCTATGTTGAACCTGGGTCGTAAAGAACAAGGCCTCATCATCATAGTGGCAGCTATTGTCCTTTTTGTGGCCGGCTATCAGTATGCCCAGCGGTCGCAACCGGCGGTGGAATTGACCAACGCCGGCGGCCAGCCTGAGCAAGCCGGTGACAACGGTCCGGTGGTGCATGTGGTGGGAGCGGTGGAAAAGCCGGGTCTGTATAAACTGCCGCCAGGCAGCAGGGTAAATGATGCCCTGGTCCGGGCGGTGCCCCTGCCGGAGGCTGATGTGGGTGCCTTAAACCTGGCGGAACCGTTAAAGGACGGACGCAAGCTGGTAGTTCCGCTCCGGCAGGAACAGCAACAGGCGGCTCTCCAAACAGCACCGTCGAGCCACCAAACTGCGGTTGCCGCCGGCTTGTCGCAGCCGTCCGGGGCACCGGTTAGTTCTTCCGGCGGCTTGGTAAATATTAACACCGCCGGTGTGGCGGAGTTGGATACCCTGCCTGGGATTGGTCCGGCTCTGGCGGAAAGAATTATTCAATACCGGCAGGCTAACGGCCCTTTTCAGACCATCGAGGATTTGCAAAATGTTTCCGGCATCGGTGAGAAAAAATATGCTCAGCTGCAGCATAAAATCACCGTCCGGTAGCTATTGGGCGGTTTAAGGAGTGAGCACATGGAAACATCTATGTTGTGCAGGCTGATCCTTTTGCAAGCAATGGCGGCCGGCCGCAACAGTGTTTCGTTAACTGAAAAGCATGATTCACAGTTTTCTTTGCTGCTGGCCCGGTTGCTGGCGGCGCAAGCAGGTTCCGGGCCGGCCGGTATGGCGCAGGCTGCCCCGCCGGTGGCAGCGGTACCCTGGCTGCCGCAATATCAAAAACCGGCCATGGCTGCCGCTCAGGCGGCGGCCGAGGCTTTTAAGGCGGCCCGGGGCAGCAAACCCTATGAGGCTGTGGTTGAAAAGGCAGCCCTGCGCCATGGGGTGGATCCTGCCCTGTGCAAGGCGGTGGCCCGTGTGGAGTCGGGGTTTAATCCAGGTGCCACATCCGAGGCGGGTGCCATGGGCCTGATGCAGCTAATGCCCGGCACCGCCCGGAGTCTGGGGGTAACCAATCCTTATGATCCGGCACAAAATGCAGATGCGGGAGTTCGCTATTTGAAGTCCATGCTGGACAAGTATAAAGGTGACGTAAAACTGGCACTGGCAGCCTATAATGCAGGGCCGGCTGCGGTGGACCGCCACCGGGGCGTGCCTCCCTACGGAGAAACCCTGCAGTACATTGATAAGGTAACCGGTTTTTGGCGCCTTTACGCAGGGGGATAAGATGCAACGCCCACTGGTTTTGCTGGTATTGGCCCTGGCTTTGGGGATTCTTGGGGCCACCTACAGTGAAATAAGTACTGCCGCCGCCATGACAGCAGCGGTTATTGCCTTTTGCACAGCAGTAATAGGTTTCATCAGGGCCTGGCGCATCAATGGCTGGGTTCTTTTTTGTCTTTTTTTTACCCTGGGCCTGCTGGTAACAGCCAATCAAAGGGCTGCGGTGTCAGACCTGCCGGCCGACCGGCAGGGCCGGCAGGTGCAGCTGGCAGGAACGGTGATAGACCGGCCGGACGTAAGAGCGGAGGCGGTTTTTTTTAAATTTGCCGTTGGCGATACTCCCGGAAGTCCTGTTAAAGCAGTGCTGCGAGTTAAAATAAAAGGTACGGTTAAGGATATTCGCTACGGCGACCGCTTGGCCTTGACAGGGTTTATCAACCGGCCGCCGCCGCCCGGCAACCCCGGCGCTTTTGACTACCGGGCCTGGTTAAACAGGCAGGGTATGGCGGCTGTTCTTACGGTGCCTGACGGGGAGACTGTCAAGATCCTGGGCAGCGGGGGCAACCGGCTGTGGCGGCTGGCCTATGGGATACGGGACAGCCTGGAAAAGATAATCGATCAAACCATGAACAAAACCAACGCTGCGGTAGTTAAAGGTCTTTTGTTCGGCACCCGGGGCGAAATTCCCCAGGAAGTACAATTGGCTTTTAATCAAACGGGGCTGGTCCACATCCTCAGCGTATCCGGCTATCATGTGGGCGTGGTAACTGTTGCTTTGCTGGCTCTCTTGCGGCTGCTGAAGGTACCCGGCTCTTATACCGCTGTTATTGCTATCCCGGTGCTGCTTTTTTATGCTGTAATGACCGGGTTGGAACCGGCGGTTTGCCGCGCCACCGTGATGGCGGTGCTGCTTTTGCTGGCACGCCAGGTGGGCCGGCAGAACGACTGGCCCACTTCTCTGGCTGCCGCCGCCGGGATAATTTTACTGGTTAACCCCCTTGATTTATTTGATATTGGTTTTCAACTGTCTTTTGCTGCCACCTGGGGGCTACTGTATTTAACGCCGCAACTGAACCGTTTTTGCCACCGGCTGCCCGGCTATGTTTGTTCGCTGCTGACTGTGCCGCTGGCTGCCCAGCTGGCCACTTGGTTGCCGGTGGTCTTGTATTTTAACCTGGTATCGCCGGTTTCGTTGCTGGCTAATGTGTTGACAGCCCACCTGGTTGCGCTGATTATGCTGTTTGGAGGTACAGCCCTGCTTCTGGGGGTAATCCTGCTGCCGCTGGCCCAATTTATTAATGTGGCCACCGGGTTATTGACCGAGCTGTTTCTCTGGTTGGTGCAATTTTGCCATGCTCTGCCCGGGGCGGCCTGGTACATTCCGGCGCCGCCGCTGTGGCTGGTGGCTGTCTACTATCTGATGCTGGTGGGAGTGTTTGAATTACTGAGGCGGCCGGAGCGGCAGGCGGCGATTAAACAACTGATCAGCCGGTTGGCCGTTCCGGGCCGCAACCGGCGGTGGGCCGCTTGTTTGGCCTTAGGCTTATTGCTGGCCGGTATCTGCCTGCTGCGGCCGGTGAATCACGGGCTGGCACTGCATTTTATCGATGTGGGTCAGGGGGACAGCACCCTGATTATTACGCCCAATAAAAGAACCGTACTGGTGGATGCCGGCGGCTGGCCGGAAGAATTGGTGAGCGGCAAGGGAGCGGGGAATCAGGTGGTGGTACCCTATTTGCACAGGTTGGGGATCAATCAACTGGATGTGCTGCTGATTACCCATCCCCATAACGATCATGCCGGCGGTGCTGGCGCCGTGATCAAGGCCATGCCCGTTAAGCTGGTCTTGGTATCGCCCTACGGACAGGAGGCCGCACACAAGGGGGATGACGGCTACGATTTACTGCTGCAACAAATCAGGCGGCAAGCAATTCCCCTGCAAACAGCTGTCGCCGGGCAACAATTAAAGGTTGATCCTGCGGTGGACATGCGGTTCCTAGGGCCGCAGACTTTGTATAGCGGCACCAGGTCGGACGCCAACAACAACAGCCTGGTGCTGTTAATCAATTATCGCGGCAGGACAGCCTTGTTGACCGGTGACATAGAAACTGAGGCCCAGCGGGATTTAATTGAAGGGGGCGGTCTTTCCCGGACAGAGGTTTTAAAAGTACCGCACCACGGCAGCGCTTACGGTCACCCGGCTTTCTTCAACCTGCTGCAGCCGGCGGCGGCGGTTATTTCGGTGGGAGCCAACAACCGTTTCGGCCACCCGGCAGAAGCTGCTCTGGAAAACCTCAGAGAACTGAACTGCAACATTTACCGGACAGACTTGCAGGGAGCAGTTATACTAAACACCGACGGAACCAAATGGACGGTAAAAACAGGCAAATAAAAGCTGCGACAAAGGTTAGGCAAAACAGTCTGAACCCCTTACGGTCAAAGGGCATAAAATGAACAAAAATCAAAAGGAAGCGGTAACAATGCCGAAAGGGTTTAAGGAAATTAATGTTTTGCTGGCTCATGACACCTTTAAGGCCCTATTCAGCAGCGATGCCTTGAAAGTTACCCAGCTAAACGCCGTGATCGCCCTGCTGATTAAACTTGGCATACCCTTTGATCTGGAGTTTTCACCGGGTACCAGGCGTCTGGCGGCGGCTGCGGAATTGGTTATTTATATTAACCCGTCCACCACTCTAAACTTTACCATCAGTTTTGAAGCAGGTGCCACTGTTTTTGGCGGGCTTATATGATGCTGTTAACGGCGTGCCGGAATCACTTTGTCAGGCAGGCCAGGCTGTAATATAATAGTATTGACCGGAAATAGTGTAGAGAGGTGAGCATCTATGGCTATTGTAGAGGTAACTGTTATACCGCTGGGAACCGGCACTACCGGTTTAAGCAGCTATGTGGCCGGGTGCCTGCAGGTATTGGAACAGGCGACAGATATTAAATACCAGCTGACACCGATGGGAACCGTGATGGAGGGGGAACTGCCAAGGCTACTGGAATTGGTCAGCCAAATGCACGAGCAGCCCTTTTTGGCAGGTGCCGCCAGGGTAAGTACCACCATCCGGATTGATGACCGGCGGGATAAGCCTGGCACCATGCAGGGCAAGGTTGCTTCAGTAACCGGTAAATTAGCCGCACCGGGCGGTACCGACTAAATGGAATATTATCAAAGTTTGCTGAACAGCCTGGCCAGGGGGCAGGTTTACCCGGTATACCTGTTGTACGGCCCGGAGGAATACCTGCAGGAGATGGCGGTGGAGAAATTTAAAGAAGTATTGCTGCCCCAGGCGGCGGATTTCAACCTGGACCTGGTGGATGGGGAAACCACCGGGCCGGCAGCGGTGGCAGCCCTGGCAGAAAATTTACCCTTTTTGGCTGAGCGGCGGCTGATCATCGTCAAAAATACGCCCTGGTTTGCCGCCAGGGGTAAAGCTAAAGACACCGGCGCCAGGGAGACGGCAGACAGCAAAGCAGACAGCCAGGAGGTGTCCCTGTTAAATTATTTAAACCATCCTTCGTCCGCCAGCTGCCTGGTTTTTTTAAGCCGTGAACCGGCAGACCGCCGGAAAAAACTATATAAAGCCTTAACGGCAGTGGGACAGGCCATCGAGTTTAAAGCCCTTAAACCTGCCGAAACGGTTAGCTGGGTAACACAAAAATTAAAGGCAGCAAACAAAAAAATTGACCCGGCTGCCGCCAGGTATTTAGTCGAGGCCAATGGCAAATCGGGTCTGAAAAACCTGTCCAACGAGATTGCCAAACTTCTCGCTTACCTGGGGGAGAGGGACACCGTTACTTTCCAGGACGTCTCGCAGTTGGTGGTACCCAGTCTGGAACAAAATATATTTGCGGTGGTGGATGATGCGGTGGCCGGGCGTACCTCCCGTGCCCTGGCCGGAATCCGTGAGCTGCTGGCCGTTAAAGAACAGCCGCCGAAAATTCTGGCTATGCTGGCCCGCCAGATTCGCCTTGCTTTGCAAGCCGCAGCCCTCATCCAGGAAGGCTGCCCGGAAAGGGAAGTAGCCGGCAAACTGGGACTGCAGGATTTTGTCGTAAAAAAGGCACTGCAGCAGGCCCGTCAGAGCGGTTTGCGCAAACTGCAGTGGGCTTTGGAGCAACTGGCAGAAATTGATGCCGACATTAAAAGCGGCCGGCAGGAGTTCTTGCCCGCCATAGAAAATACTTTAATAAAGTTAAGGCTAATGTAAAAAACCACCCTAAGGGTGGTTTTGTTATTAACCAGCAATTTTGTTAAAACGCTTGGTTAGGCGAGATTTTTTTCTAGCTGCGGCATTTTTATGTAAAACGCCTTTGGTAACAGCTTTATCAAGAGCAACCAGAGCTTTGCGCAGAGCAGCCTGCGCTGCTTCCTGACCCGCATTTACCAGAGCTTCTTCATATTTGCGAATGGCGGTTTTTACAGCGGATTTAATACTGGCGTTACGAATGGTGCGTTTCCGTGTAAGTTCAACCCGCTTGGCAGCAGACTTTATATTAGGCAAATTTTCTCACCTCCCCAACAAGCAGTATTTTACCACGCTCAAAAGTAAAATGCAAGCAGCTTTCGTATATGATAACCCATTTTGGTACATGATAATAACAGAATTTATCAATGGAGGTGAATGTTTTGTTAGGCTTGATTGTCAGGTTTATTGTATCGGCACTGGTGTTAATTGTGGTAAGCTGGCTGTCTCCTGGCTTTGTGGTACGCGGTGGTTTTATCGGCGCACTTATTGCGGCGGTGGTTATTGCGGTAATGGGCTATATAGCTGAAAGCCTGCTGGGCGAGCGGGTATCTCCCCGTAACCGCGGCCTGGTTGGCTTTATCACGGCAGCGATAGTTATTTACCTGGCACAATTTATCATTCCCAACTTACTCAATGTCAGTGTGTTTGGTGCCCTGATTTCTGCTTTTATTATCGGCCTTATTGATGCGATGGTACCTACCGTGGTGCGCTGACAAAGCAAAATAAAGAAACCTGCCTCCCGGGTAAGGTTTCTTTTTTGTCAGGACAGTTGGCTTGCTGTCTAACATACCCTTTCCCGGCCGGGCATATCTTAAAATATAAGAGCCCCGGCGGGGGGTGATGGCAATAGGCAGATATTACTGGGGAAGCCGAAGAAAAAATCATACAACCGCTGTCATGCTGATTATTTTTGGTGTTGTCCTGCTGCGGGTTGTTCTGGCATTTGGCTTTTGGCAGTCAAACCAGCTTATCGGTAAAACTTTTACTCAATCAATCGACTGGTTGGTACAAAAGGTGCTGCAGGATCCCCGGAGCCTGCTGCTGGCTTCCTTGCCCGCCTTAGCCTGGCAGGATACGCCGGAAGAAATGGAAAATCTCCGTCCGGCACTGGTGTGCTGGCTGGCAGGCAGCGCCGGTCTGGCCAATTACCCGGTAGGCATACTGCAGGCTCAAATACCTATGCTGGCGCAAATTAATCCGGCAGAGACAGAGATAAGAGCCGGTGACTCGGTGAAGCCTGAACAGGCAAACCTATCCCCCGAACAGACAACAGGCCGGGAGGCGCTGGTGGGGATTTATAACACCCATACCGGCGAAACTTACCTGCTGACAGACGGCCGGGACCGCCTGACCGGAGGGCGGGGCGGCGTGGTGACGGTGGCCAAAGCTGTGCAAAAGACACTGGAAGAACAGTATGGCATTCCGGTGGTTTTGTCAGACCGGATTCACGACGCCCGTTATGCCACCTCCTATCTTGAATCTAAAAAAACCGCCCAGGAAATTGTGGAGAATCATCCCCACCTGATTGCTTTATTGGATATTCACCGGGATGCCGGGCGAAGCCGTCAGGACAGCCTGGTGGAGGTAAAGGGAAAAAAAGTGGCACCTATTTTAATTATTGTCGGGTCTGATGCCCGGGCAGAGTTTCCTGACTGGCAGCAAAATTACCGGTTTGCCTGCCGCTTGGCCGATCAAATCAATCATTTGTATCCCGGTTTATGCCTGGGAGTAAGGGTTAAAGAAGGCCGCTATAACCAGTTCCTGCATCCCGGCGCCTTGCTGCTGGAAATCGGCACCGATAACAATTCCCTGACAGAGGCGCTGGCCAGCGGGGAAATGCTGGCCCACGCCCTGGCCCAACTGGTGCGGCAAGAAGTGAAAGCCAGGCAAATCTTGCCGCCGGAGGGCGGCCCGCCGGCCGAAGCACCGGCGCCCGCCGCAGACCGGACCGTGGAGCAGGTAACCGGCGCAAGCAAACAAATATAACTGCCTGGCAAAATATGTATATAAACTGTTTCTAAAGCACATCCTTATCAAAGAGGTGCCAGACTGTCGACAAAGGTTGAAAAACAAGGTTGTGGTGTTTTTATGATCCCCTGCCAGCGACTTGTCGAAGCACCGGTAACAGCACTTGATGCGCGGAAGGAGCCATGGGGTGGCGCCCACAGGACGTGGGCGCCAGCCGAACCGGGCCAGGATGGCCCGTTTGAGGCGACCCCAATGGCGACTGTAGCGAATCATAGTGCTGTCGGTGCGTAGACCGGAGCTAAAGGGGATCATAAACCACCGGAAATGTTTGTTTACAGTTTGGCACATCCTTATCGGGGAGGTGCTTTTTTTGCCCAAACTACGTTATATGCTGGCCCTGGCGGTGTTCCTGTCTGTTGTGGCCGGGGGAATTGTTACCGCTCACCGCTGCTTTAATGACGTGGTATTACCGGCCCGGCCGGTGAGTCTATACAGTCTGGAACGACCGTCCCCCGGAGTGCTGCAGATCCAGGTAATGGGAGAAAAACTAACGGCCGACCTGCCGGCTGCCCGTGAGCGGGCCGTCCGGGCCTGGCAGCAAATCAAAGACATGCCCCTGATTAATGAAAAAGCTGCCGTAATTAAACAGGTAATCACAGAACAATGGCCTGCCGGCGGACTGTAAACCCAAGTTGCAAAAGGCCGGCCCGGTGGCCTTTGCGCAACTTTTTTGCCGGCCCGGCAGGAACCCCTAAGTCCCGTATTTCTGGTTGAAAGCCTGCTTCCTCCGGTGCTATAATAAAAGAGTATGTCGTTTTCCAGAACTGGAGGTAGTATGGATGGCAACACCCCAAAACCGTATCAGAAACTTTTGTATTATTGCACATATTGATCATGGCAAATCTACTCTGGCTGACAGAATATTAGAACAAACCGGTGCCCTCAGCGAAAGGGAAATGACCGAGCAGGTGCTGGATAAGATGGATTTGGAGCGGGAAAGAGGCATTACCATTAAACTTCAGGCAGTACGTCTCTTTTATAAAGCTGCCGACGGGCAGGAGTACCAGTTAAACCTGATTGATACTCCCGGTCACGTGGATTTTACTTACGAGGTTTCCCGCAGCCTGGCTGCCTGTGAAGGGGCCCTGCTGGTGGTGGATGCTTCCCAGGGCATCGAAGCCCAAACTTTGGCCAACGTATATTTGGCATTGGAAAACGACCTGGAAATTATCCCGGTTATTAATAAAATTGACCTGCCCAGCGCTGAGCCGGAACGGGTCAAGCAAGAAATTGAGGATGTCATCGGTTTGGACACCTCGGAAGCGGTGCTGGCTTCCGCTAAAACAGGCCTGGGTATTCAAGAAATTCTGGAACAGGTGGTCAACAAAATTCCGCCGCCGCAGGGAGATCCGGCGGCCCCCTTGCAAGCCTTGATTTTTGATTCCCACTACGATTCCTACCGGGGCGTTATAGCCTACATCCGGATTGTTCAGGGGACGTTAAAACCCGGCATGCGGATCCGCATGATGGCTAACGGCAAGGAATTTGAAGTTACCGAAGTGGGTGTCTTTAATCCCAACATGGTCTTTGTGGATGAATTAAGTACCGGCGAGGTCGGTTTTGTGGCCGCCAGCATGAAAAACGTCCAGGATGTGCGGGTGGGCGACACCGTTACCTCCGCCGATAACCCCGCCCCGGCGCCGCTGCCGGGTTACCGCAAGGTGACACCGATGGTGTTTTGCGGTTTGTACCCGGTAGATACGGTTGATTACGAAGATCTGCGGGACGCCCTGGATAAGCTGCGGCTAAATGACGCTTCCCTGATTTACGAGCCGGAAACTTCCGAAGCCCTGGGTTTTGGTTTCCGCTGCGGCTTTTTAGGATTGCTGCATATGGAAATCATTCAAGAACGACTGGAACGGGAGTACGGTTTAAATCTTATTACCACCGCCCCCAGTGTGGTGTACCGGGTAACCACCACCAAAGGAGAGGTGCTGGAAATTGACAACCCCACTAACCTGCCGCCGGTAAACAAAATCGAAAAAATTGAAGAGCCTTTTGTTAAGGCGACCATCATGGTGCCCAAAGATTTTGTGGGAACGGTTATGGAGCTGTGCCAGGGCAAACGGGGCATTTACAGCAACATGGAGTACATGGGAGTCAACCGGGTAATGCTGACCTATGAGATTCCCTTATCGGAAATTATTTATGACTTTTTTGACCAGCTTAAGTCACGAACCAGGGGTTATGCTTCCCTGGACTACGAGATGGTAGGTTACCGTGCCTCCGACCTGGTGAAGATGGATATTTTGTTAAACGGCGAGATACTGGATGCCCTGTCCTGCATTGTTCACCGGGAAAGGGCTTACAGCCGGGGCAGGGCCCTGGTGGAAAAGCTGCGTTCCCTGATTCCCAGGCATATGTTTGAAATTCCGGTTCAGGCGGCCGTCGGTAATAAAATAATAGCTCGGGAGACGGTAAAAGCCCTGCGTAAAGACGTGCTGGCCAAGTGTTATGGCGGCGACGTCAGCCGTAAGAGAAAGCTGCTGGAAAAACAAAAAGAGGGTAAACGGCGCCTGAAACAAGTGGGCAACGTGGAGATTCCCCAGGAAGCATTTATGGCTGTCTTAAGCATTGAAGAATAAAGCCGTAAGCGGGTGAAAGCCGTGACAATTGGCTTGTATATCCATGTCCCCTTTTGCTTGCAAAAGTGCCTGTACTGTGACTTTACATCTTACCCCATTAACCGGGGAAAGGTGGAACATTATCTGGAAGGCCTGCAGCGAGAGATTTGTTATTACGGGGATATGCTGGACAGTTCAGACAAACAAATTGCAACCATTTTTGTGGGCGGCGGTACGCCCACTTGTCTTATGCCCGGGCAGTTGGCCGGCCTGTTGGAGCTGGTTTCCCGGGTTTTTACCGTTGCCGGCGATGCCGAGATTACTGTCGAAGCCAATCCCGGCACCGTTTCCCGGACATCTTTACAGGAACTGAGGGCGGCAGGTTTTAACCGGCTCAGTTTGGGAGTGCAGTCTACCCACCCGTCATTGCTTAAACTTATCGGGCGTCCTCACGATTTTGCGCAGGCCAGACAGGCAGTGCAGTTTGCCCGGCGGGCGGGCTTTGCCAATCTTAACCTGGATTTAATTTTTGGTTTGCCCACCCAGACTGCCGCCCAGTGGCGGCAGTCTGTATATGAAATACTTAGCCTGCAGCCGGATCACCTGTCCTGTTACAGCTTACAGTTGGAAGAAGGAACTCCCCTGGCAGCGGCGGTGGAGCAGGGCCGGCTGGCGGCCTGCCCGGAAGAACGGGAACTGGCTATGTATTACAGTGTGATTGAAATATTAACCGCTGCCGGCTACCGGCATTACGAAATTTCCAACTTTGCCCGACCGGGTTACAGCTGCCGGCACAATTTGCTTTACTGGCACAACCGCCCGTACCTGGGCCTGGGGCCTGCGGCCCACTCCCACCTCATGGGTTGCCGCTGGGGCAACGTAGAAGATGTTGATCAATATTTTATGTTGTTGCAGGCGGGGCAAAGGCCGATCCAAGAAATGCAGCAGCTGTCCCGCCGTGAGCAAATGGAGGAAACGGTTTTTTTAGGCCTGCGTCTGCTCCGGGGCGTCAATTTGCAGGAATTTTATCAGAGGTTCGGGGTTTCGCTGACCGAGGTGTTTGCCCAACAAATCCGGCAGTTAACAAACAGTGGTTTAGTAGAGTTAGTGTCTGGGTATCTTAAGTTAACAGAAAAGGGATTACCGCTGGCCAATCAGGTATTTGCCCAATTTGTCTAGCTGATGCGGCAGCAGGGGTGCGGCTGCCACTTGTTAGCCATTGACAAAGTTTTTTCCATTTGCTACATTTTAAATTAGATTAGCACTCATCGACTTAGAGTGCTAACACCCGAACAAGGTGCGGCAGGGGGTGAGCCGACGTGAAAATGGATGAAAGAAAACAAAAAATTCTGTTGGCCATCATAAAAGATTATATTTCTACCGCAGAACCTGTGGGGTCCCGGACTATTTCCCGCAAATACAAACTGGGCGTCAGTCCGGCTACCATTAGAAATGAAATGGCAGACCTGGAAGAAATGGGATATATCGAGCAGCCCCATACCTCTGCCGGGCGTATTCCGTCCCACCTTGGTTACCGTTACTATGTAGACTGTCTGATGGAAACGGAACAGCTCCCCGAGCAGGAGCAGGCTGCTATCCGGCGCGGTTACGAAAACAAAGTTCGGGAAGTGGGAGAGGTTTTAAACCGTACCGGTCGTATGCTGTCGCAGCTTACCAATTACACCGCCCTGGTGCAGACACCGTATTTTGGCGGCAGCTCATATAAACACATTCAGTTGGTTCTGATTGCGCCTGCCCAGGCCATTCTCATTGTTGTGATGGATACCGGTGCGGTGCACCACCAAATGATGACCGTGCCGGAGAACATTACCCAGCAGGACTTGGATCAAATTTCCGGCGTATTAAATGCTAAGCTGCAGGGCAGGACCATGGACAGCATCCGGCTGACCCTGATCAAAGAAATTTATTTTGAGCTGGCCAAACACCGCCATATTCTGGATCTGGCTCTGGAATTGATCCAGGAACGCATCACTTCGGTCAGTGAGGATAAAATCTACCTTGAAGGGGTATTTAATATTTTGAACCAGCCGGAGTTTCATAATATTGAGAAAGTCAAGGTTTTGCTCTCGCTGCTGGAACAAGAAAACACCCTGCGGGATATACTGGAACTGCCGGGTGACGCCCGGGGCATTACCATTAAGATAGGCAGTGAAAACCCCAGAAAAGAAATGCAAAACTGCAGTATGGTAACTGCCACTTACCAGGTGGGAGAAAAAATCCTGGGTACCATTGGCGTCTTGGGTCCCACCCGCATGGATTACGCCAGGGTGGTTACCGTAATTGACTGTATGTCTAAAAATTTATCCCGCGCCCTGGAGCGGCTGCTCAAGGGTCAGGTTTAATTTAAGGAGGAACACCGGTGAGTCTCAAACAACAGGCCAGTCAGGGGGCCGAAGTTAATGAAAAGCTGGCTGCCTTGATGACCAATTCAAATGCCGTGCGGGCCATTGCCTCAGCAGTGGAAGGAACTCTGGGGCCCAAGGGCCTGGATACCATGCTGGTGGATAAATTTGGCGAGGTAGTCATTACCAACGACGGGGTGACTATCCTGACCATGATGGAAGCTAACCATCCGGCCGCCCGGCTGGTAATTAACATTGCCAAAGCCCAACAGGAAGAAATCGGGGACGGCACCACCACCGCCACTGTCATGGCCGGCGCACTGGTGGGGGCCGGTGTGGAGCAAGTAGTCAAGGGGGTGCCGGTGGCCCGGGTGATTGAAGGGATCCGGGCCGGAGTACGGCGGGCCCTGGAAGTAATGAAGGAACAGGCGGTGCCGCTGGAAGACTTGCAGCACCCCTGGCTGCAGCAAGTGGCGCTGGTGGCCGGCCGGGAACACCGGGATATTGCCGACCTGGTGGTGGAAGCGGCCCGTTTGATTGGCAGGGAGAAATTATTGGATGTCAATTTCAAACTGGCCGATACGGTGACGGCCAAAGAAGGAGCCGCCAACCAGGTATTCATGGGCGTCATCATTAATAAGGAAACCATGAACAAGCAAATGCCTCGCCGGCTGTCAGAGGTTAAAGTGCTGGTGCTTGACGATGCCTTGGAGCCGGAAGAAATAGAAGACGAGGCCCTTGGTACCGAGGCCGGTTTTGCCCGTTATTTAGAGCTGCAGACAGAGTTTAAAAATAATGTGCAAAAAATTATTGATTTGGGAGTGGGCCTGGTGCTGGTAGACCGGGGCGTGGATGACACGGCGGAAGATATGCTGACGGATGCCGGCGTGATGGTGGTGCAGCGGGTATTAAATAAGGAGTTGCGCCGGGCGGCAGAACACACCGGGGCCCGTATGATCAAACGTACCGGTTTAAAGAAGGAGCCGGCTGAGTTGGAGAAATTCCTGGGCCAGGCCGGCCAAGTACTGGAAGACGAGAAGCTGGAGCAGGTTTGGGTTTTAAACGGCCGGGGCAAACCTATGGCCACGGTGCTGGTGGGCGCCGCCACCCAGGAAGTAGTGGGGGAACGGGAACGCATCGCCAGGGATGCAGCCAGTTCGGTGCAGGCTGCTGTTAAAGGCGGTGTGGTACCCGGCGGCGGCGCCCTGGAGCTGGCGGTTTCCCGGGAAGTGGAGAAAGTGCGGGAAAGCATCCGGGGCATGGCTGCCTATGGAGTGGGCTGTGTCGCCGAAACCCTGCGCCGGCCGATGGCGCAAATTGTCGCCAATGCCGGTTTCAACCCGCTGGAAAAAATCGGCGATGTACTGGCGGCGCAGGCGGAACAAAATAAAAATTCCCTGGCGGTGGACTGCGATACCGGGGAAATTGCAGATATGTATGAAGCCGGTGTGCTGGACCCGGCCCTGGTGAAAATTCATGCGCTCAAAGCAGCCGGCGAAATTGCCGAAGCAATTTTACGCATTGATACCATCATTAAAATGAAAGAGCACCGGCAATCCGGCGGCGAAGGATTGGAAGCGGGAGTATAGGTGAGGTGATACAGTGACCCAAGAAAAAATTAACCAGGCTCAGGCAGAGCACGAGGAAGCCAACCGGCCGGAGCAGGAGCAGGCCGGCCCCACTGCGGCTGAGGCGGCTGCGGAACAGTTGGAGGCCGAGCATGCCGCTGTCTCGGATGACTTGCCTGATGACCCGGAGGAATTAAAAAAGCTGCTGCGGGAAAAAACCAGCGAGGCGGCCGACAACTATAACCGGGCTTTACGGTTGCAGGCGGATTACGAAAACCTGCGCCGCCGCAGCCGTCAGGAAAAGGAAGATCTCTTGAAATTTGGCGCCGAGCACCTGATTAAAAACCTTTTACCGGTGCTGGATAACTTTGAGCGGGCCCTGGCCTCCGCCGGTGACGGGGGAGAAAAGTTTATCAGCGGGGTGCAGATGATTCACCGCCAGTTATATGAAGTACTTACCGCCGAAGGCCTGGCGCCCATACCGGCCCAGGGAGAGCCCTTTGATCCCAACTTGCATGAAGCAGTAATGCAGGTAACAGATGCCGACCAACCGGAAAATACCGTTGTTGAGGAATTAAGAAAAGGTTATTACTTAAAGGGCAAAGTAATCAGGCCTGCGATGGTAAAGGTGGCTGTTTCATAGACAGACAGCTGCAGGCCGACCCCATGCAAAACCAAGTAAATATTTTTTCTCAGGAGGCAGGAAGATGGGAAAAGTAATTGGTATTGACTTAGGAACTACTAACTCCTGTGTAGCAGTTATGGAAGGCGGCGAAGCGGTTGTTATTCCCAACGCCGAAGGTGGCAGGACCACCCCTTCCGCCGTAGGCTTTTCCAAGACCGGTGAGCGCCTGGTGGGCCAGGTGGCCAAGCGCCAAGCGGTCAGCAACCCCGACCGGACGGTTTTATCCATTAAACGCTATATGGGTACCAACCATAAAGTGACCATTGACGGCAAGGAGTATACTCCCCAGGAAATTTCCGCTATGATTTTATCTAAACTAAAGGCAGATGCTGAAGCATATCTGGGTGAGCCGGTGACCCAGGCGGTTATCACCGTGCCTGCCTACTTCAGCGATGCCCAGCGCCAGGCCACCAAGGACGCCGGGAAAATTGCCGGGCTGGAGGTTTTGCGGATTATTAACGAACCCACGGCAGCTGCTCTGGCTTACGGCCTGGATAAAGAAGAAGACCAGACTATTCTGGTTTATGACCTAGGCGGCGGTACCTTTGACGTATCCATTCTGGAGCTGGGCGACGGGGTGTTTGAAGTTAAAGCCACCAGCGGCAACAACCGTTTGGGCGGCGATGACTTTGACCAGCGCATCATTGATTACCTGGTGGCTGAATTTAAAAAGGACACCGGCATTGACCTGACCAAAGACAGAATGGCCCTGCAGCGGTTGAAAGAAGCGGCCGAAAAGGCCAAAATTGAATTATCCGGCGTGTACACCACCAATATTAACCTGCCCTTTATTTCGGTGGGGGCGGATGGGCCGCTGCACATGGATATTAACTTAACCAGGGCTAAATTTGAAGAACTGACCGCCGATCTGGTGGAAAAAACCATGGGCCCCACCCGTCAGGCTCTGGCCGACTCCGGATTGGATGTAAAAGATATTGATAAAGTTTTGCTGGTGGGAGGTTCAACCCGGATTCCGGCTGTTCAGGAAGCCATTCGCAAGTTCCTGGGCAAAGAACCCCACAAGGGCATTAACCCTGATGAATGTGTGGCCATTGGGGCGGCTATTCAAGCCGGGGTGCTGTCCGGCGAAGTGAAGGATGTGCTGTTGCTGGACGTAACACCCCTGTCGCTGGGTATTGAGACCCTGGGCGGTGTGTTTACCAAACTGATTGAACGCAACACCACCATTCCTACCTCTAAGAGCCAAATTTTCTCCACTGCGGCTGATAACCAAACGACCGTGGAAATTCACGTGCTGCAGGGCGAGCGTCCCATGGCGGCTGATAACAAAACCCTGGGCAGGTTCCAATTAACCGGCATCCCGCCGGCACCCCGGGGTGTACCGCAGATTGAAGTGAAGTTTGACATTGACGTTAACGGTATTGTGTCGGTATCCGCCAAGGATTTGGGTACCGGCAAAGCCCAAAGCATTTCCATTACCGGCACCGGTGCCCTGTCTGAAGATGAAATCAACAGAATGGTAAATGAAGCCGAAAAATATGCTGAAGAAGACAGGAAACGCAAAGAAGCGGTAGAAGTGAAAAACCAGGCCGATTCCATGATTTATCAGGCAGAAAAGACCATTAAAGACCTGGGCGATAAAGCCGACCAAGCCAAAGTGGAAGCCGTGCAAAAGGCGGTTGAACAGTTGCGCCAGGCCATGAACGGCAATGATGTTGACCTGATTAAAAACAAACTGGAAGAACTTACCAAACCGCTGTACGAACTGACCTCAGCCATGTACCAGCAGCAGGCCCAGCAGGCTGCGCCGGGCGGCGGCTGCGCCGGCGGCAGCTGTGGCAGCGACGGGGCAAAGGATAATGTGGTGGATGCAGATTACGAAGTAAAAGACGACAACAAATAGGCGCTTATAATATAATGTAATATAATAAAGCAGTGGATATTACAGGGGAATGACCGTTCCCCTGTAATTTATGAATGTAAGGTGGTGAAGCATGGCAAAGCGAGATTATTACGAGGTGTTAGGCGTGCCCAGGGGCGCCAGCCAGGAGGACATCAAAAAGGCGTACCGCAAGTTGGCCCGTCAGTATCACCCGGATGCTTACAAGGGCAGCAAAGAGGAAGCCGAGGCAAAATTTAAAGAAATAGCCGAAGCCTATGCGGTGTTGAGCGATCCTGACAAGCGGGCGGCCTACGACCAGTTTGGCCACGCTGCCACCGACGGCCAGGGTTTCGGGGCCGGTGGTTTTGGTGGTTTTGGTGCCGATTTTGGCGGCCTGGGCGATATTTTTGATATGTTTTTCGGGGGTATGGGGCGGCAGCGTACCGGTCCCCAAAAGGGTAGTGACCTGCGGGTTAATTTAGAAATATCTTTTAAAGAAGCGGCTTTCGGAGTGGAACGGGATATCCAGGTGCCCCGCACCGAAACCTGCGATACCTGTGGCGGCAGCGGGGCGGCACCGGGCAGCCGGCCTAAGACCTGCAGCGTGTGCCAGGGTACCGGGCAGGTACAGTATGCTTCCCATACGCCCTTTGGCCGCATTGTGCAGAGCCATACCTGCGAGGCGTGCCGCGGCACCGGAAAAGTTATTGAAAGGCCCTGTCCCACCTGCCGGGGTGCCGGCCAGATTAAAAAGTTCCGCACTATTCACGTTAAAATCCCTGCCGGGGTGGATGACGGTTCGCGCCTGCGCTTGAGCGGCGAAGGAGAAGCCGGTCTCAGGGGCGGCCCGCCGGGCGACCTTTATGTCTACATTTTAGTACGCCCGCACAAATTCTTCCGGCGGGAAGGTAACGATGTAATCTGCGACGTCGATATTTCCTTTGTTCAGGCGGCGCTGGGCGATGTTATCGAAGTACCCACCCTGGACGGTACAGCAGACCTCAAACTGCCCG
This sequence comes from Desulforamulus hydrothermalis Lam5 = DSM 18033, assembly GCF_000315365.1. NCBI lineage: Bacteria > Bacillati > Bacillota > Clostridia > Eubacteriales > Peptococcaceae > Desulforamulus > Desulforamulus hydrothermalis. Next base: position 5,636 of record NZ_CAOS01000008.1, on the reverse strand, counting down.
AAGGTACCCAGACCGGTACCGTCTTCCGCATCAAAGGGAAGGGTATTCCTTATCTTAACGGCAGCGGCCGGGGTGACCAGCATGTGCGGGTTAAGGTGGTAACGCCCACTAAACTGAATGAAAAACAAAAGGATTTGCTGCGTGAATTTGCCAAGCTGAGCGGCGAAAAGCCCCCCAAAGGATCAGAAAAGAATATTTTTGAAAAAATGAAGGATGCCTTTATGGGATAAAATAATACTGCCTCATCCAAACGGCAACTGTTAAAACACAATATAAAGGTAGCCTGCAAACTCTCGGTAGGGAGGAGAACTGTTTTGAACTGGCTGGAAATCGCCGTCCATGTACCCCATGAGGGTATCGATATGGTGAGCAACATTTTTGACGAATTGGGTGCCGGCGGGGTTGTCATTGAAGACCCCGCCTTAATTTCTCAATACATTGAAGCTAATATCTGGGATCATTATGAATTTCCCCCCGAGGTATTAAACCGCCCGTTGCCTGTGGTAAAGGCATATCTGCCCGAAGGAGCGGACCTGGAGGACCGGCTGGCCCTGCTGCAGGCAAAATTGGCCGAGCTGCCCCTGCCCGCTGTGCCCAGCTGGGAAACCGCCCGGGTGGCCGAGGAGGATTGGGCCACGGCCTGGATGGCTTACTACAAGCCGGTGGAAATTGGTCAGAAATTGGCGGTAAAACCCAGCTGGGAAGCATACACGCCACCCCCGGGGCGCCTGGTCCTGGAGCTGGATCCCGGTATGGCCTTTGGCTGCGGCAACCACCCCACCACTACCATGTGCATGGAATTTTTGGAAGGCATTATAAAAGGCGGGGAAATGGTGGCGGATGTAGGTACCGGCACAGGCATCCTGGCCATTACTGCCGCCAAACTGGGTGCTGCCCGGGTGCTGGCGGTGGATTTGGATGAAGTGGCGGTTAAAGTGGCCCGGGACAATGTACGGCTGAACGGAGTCCAGGACCGGGTAGAAGTGCTGCACGGCAACCTGCTGGACCAGGTAAGTCAGCCGGTGGATACAGTTATTGCTAATATTGTGGCCGACGTCATTATCCGGCTGGCTCCGGATGTGGTTAGGATTCTCAAGAAAGGCGGCTTTTTTATTACCTCGGGCATTATTAACAGCCGGGCCGATGAAGTAAAAGCCAAGCTTCTGGAGACCGGCTTTCGGGTGTTAGAGAGCAAAGCGGACGGTGAGTGGGTATCTTACCTTAGTGTTTGGGAGGGTTAAGCATGTCCCGGTTTTTTGTGCCGCCTGAGCAAATTACAGGCAACACCGCCCGTATTACCGGACCGGATGTAAAACATATCAGCCGGGTTTTGCGTCTGACCACAGGCGATAACCTGACTCTGCTGGACGGCGCCGGGAGTGTTTATCAGGCTGTCATAAGTGAGATACATAAAGAGGAGATCCTCTGTATGTTACTGGCCCAGGAAGCGGCTGCCGCCGAAGCGGCCCTCCGGGTAACCCTGGTGCAAGGTTTGCCTAAAGGCGACAAAATGGAAACCATCATACAAAAATGTACTGAACTGGGCGTATACCGCATTATTCCCCTGGCAGCCCACCGGTCGGTGGTAAAGCTGGATGACAAAAAGGCGGCAGAGCGTCAGGAACGGTGGCAGCGGGTGGCGGTGGAAGCTGCCAAACAGTGCCGCCGCACCTGTGTACCGGAAGTGCAAAAATTACGTCGCTGGCACGAGGTGCTGGCTGCCCTGCCTGACAGAGCGCTGGTTTTGCTGCCCTGGGAGGAAGAAAAACAACAAAGTCTTAAACAAGTGCTGCAAATGGTACCGACCCCCTCGGAAGTTTACCTGTTTATTGGGCCGGAAGGCGGTTTTACGCCGGCTGAAGCGGCCCAGGTCAGCCGGCCGGGATGTTACCGGGTTACTCTGGGATCACGCATCCTGCGCACCGAAACGGCAGGACCGGCGGCCTTAACCATGGTCTTGTATCATTACGGGGAGCTGGGCTAAGGAGGCAAAGGAAGATGAAAACTGCCGCTATTTATACCCTTGGCTGCAAGGTAAACCAGTATGAATCTGCCGCCATGGCCGATTTGTTCCGCCGGGCCGGTTACCGGGTGGTGGACTTTGAGCAACCGGCCGACGTTTATATAATTAATACCTGCACGGTTACCCACCTGGGGGATCGCAAATCAAGGCAAATGATTCGGCGGGCCGCCAAACAAAACCCGGCGGCAGTGATAGCGGTAACCGGCTGTTATGCCCAGACATCACCGGGAGAAGTATTGGAGATTCCGGGGGTTAACCTGGTGGTGGGCACTGCTGATAAAAGCAGGATTGTTCAACTGGTGGAAGAATATGCCGGCCGGACGGCGCCGGTGCAGGCAGTGGCCGACGTGATGGCAAAGGACTGTTTTGACGAACTGCCGGTACCCACCGAGCAGGGCAAAAGCCGGGCCTTTTTAAAAATTCAGGAGGGCTGCAACAGCTTTTGTGCCTACTGCATTATTCCTTACGCCCGGGGCCCGGTGCGGAGCCGCCTGCCCGAAAATGTTGTGCGTTCCGCCACTCAATTGATCCAACAGGGCTACCAAGAAATTGTCTTAACCGGCATCCATATCGGTGCCTACGGTCAGGATTTAGCGGACCCCCGCATCAACCTGGGCTGGCTGGTGGAGCGGCTGGCCCGGCTGCCCGGCCTTACCAGGTTGCGGTTGGGTTCGGTGGAACCCCATGACATTAACCAACAACTCATTACGGCGGTGGCCAATCACCCCAATATTTGCCGTCACCTGCACATCCCGCTGCAGAGCGGCGATGATCAAATTCTGGCTGGCATGCAGCGCCGCTATACGGCGGGTCAATTTTTGGAATTAATCGATCACATCAAACAAACCATTGCCGGGGTGGCCATTACCAGCGACGTAATTGTGGGGTTTCCCGGCGAAACGGAAGCACACTTTCAAAACACGATGCAAACTGTAAGCCGGGCGGCTTTTGCGTCCATCCATGTTTTTAAATACTCGCCCCGCAAAGGCACGCCGGCGGCGGCTATGCCTGACCAGGTACCGCCGGCCGTTAAAGAAGACCGCAGCAAAAGGCTAATTGCACTGGGGCAACGGTTGGCCCATGATTTTGCTGTCCGGCAAGTGGGTAAAAACCTGGCGGTGCTGGTGGAACAACCCTGTGAGAAACTGACGGGATTTTACGAGGGCCACAGTGATAACTATCTTAAGGTGGTATTCCCTGCCGATGAGTCTTTGCGAGGCAAAATTGTTACAGTTCATATTGAGGAAGCCGGCGACGCTTGGTTAAAAGGCAGAATTATTTAACAAACTTGCAGGATAATAATGCGGGTGTGTTGAATAAACTTTTAGGAAAGACTATTTAAAAACAGGTTACTTTTCTTGGGGGGAGGTGTAATTGGTGCAAGACTGCCTCTTTTGCAAAATTGTTGCCGGGGAAATACCGTCCCAGGTAGTATATCAGGATGAGAAGGTTTATGCCTTTAAAGATATTGCTCCTGTGGCGCCGGTGCATGTGCTGATCGTCCCCAAGAAGCATATTTCCTCCCTTGAGGATTTGGGTCCCGAAGATGCCGACATCATGGGTCATATAGTGCTGACAGCGGCCAAATTGGCCAGGGAATTAGGGCTGGCCAGGGGATACCGGGTGGTTGCCAATTGTCAAGAAGAGGGCGGCCAAACGGTGTACCATGTCCATTTCCATTTAATCGGAGGAAGATCAATGCAGTGGCCGCCGGGTTAATATATTATTGACTGATGGCCAGGTTCAAGTTATAATTAAGTGGTGTTGTGTTCTTGTAAACTTTACCTCGACATACATTTGGTGTCTGTTCCAGGTTTATGGTTTGGCGGAGGGAGGGAAATTGAGTGGCGGAAGTTAGAGTAGGCAAAAACGAGACACTGGACAGTGCCCTCCGGCGCTTTAAGCGGTCCTGTCAAAAGGCTGGCGTTTTGGCTGAGGCACGCAAACACGAACATTATGAAAAACCCAGTGTAAGAAGAAAAAAGAAATCTGAAGCAGCTCGTAAGCGCAAAAACTTTAGATAATAAAGAAAGAACTGACATAAAAATGCTTGGCAGGTATTTGCCAGGCATTTTTTAAATTGCCGGGTTAAGATTATCTTTGGCTGGCTGACAAAGTTATAATAAAATTGCGGTAAGGTTGACGATAATTTAGGATATAATTTTCACACACGAGGCAGGTGAAAGGGATGTTGTATCTGGCTGAAATATCCGGCTGGTTGGCTACCCTCGCCTTTACTTTAGGGCTGATTGCCCTCCTGGTGGAAATATTTTTTGTGCCGGGTTTTGGCGTAGCAGGTGTTTTGGGGGTAATCCTCCTGAGTTGGGGAATATTACTGGTATCGGTGGATGTCTTTCATGCCACCCAGGCTTTAACCCTGGCCCTGCTCTTAACCATAGCGGCGCTGCTGGGGGGCATCTGGCTGGCTAACAAAGTTAACTTCTGGCGTAAAATTACCCTGGCTAACCGGCAGCACCGGGAGGAGGGCTATCTGGCGCCCCGGCAGGAGCTGGCCAAACTTGTGGGTTTGGCGGGAGTTGCCGCTACCCCTTTGCGCCCGGCCGGCGCAGCCCTGATTGACGGTAAACGGGTGGACGTGGTCACCGAAGGGGAATTTATTCTGGCCGGCACACCGGTGCTGGTGATTGCGGTGGAGGGCAGCCGGGTGGTTGTTAAAGCAGTACAGGATAAATAAAAGGAGGTTGCGTAATAGCTGTCTTATTTCTGACAAACCTTGATAAAACTTAACAAACATAATACAATAGCTGAAAAAGAGCCGGAAGACGCACAATCCGAATTGGTCAGGGACTTATTGGCAATAGTCACGTCTTTTTCGGCCCGGCTGTATGGCACCAGGGGCGGGGAAAAAGTCAAGCAAGGTTTTCGGGGAATGAAAGCGGAAGTATCCCCAAAGTGAAAAACCAAAAAACAACAAAAAAAACCCAATAAAACCGGTGGCGCATAAGCCACACCCCCTGCGGCAAAATTTTCCCGAAGTTTACCCTCCCTTCGCCTCCAAAATTGGAACCGCGGGAAGGAGATCCCTTAAACACCAAGATGCGGGCTTTTCTGCTCCTCCCCCCCTGGGGCCTCAACGGGTTACCGGAAAATATTCCCGCCAAAAACCTAAAAAGGAAGGCAGGAAGTTATTTGGTTTAAACCTTCGTTTTTGGCCACGACCCTTTTTGAAAGCCCAGGGCGTTTTTTAAAAACCAAAAAAAACTTCCGAACCCTGAAAAAGGAAAAAAAAGAAAACCAAAACTGGGCCCCCGCCCAAAAAAAAACATTATTTGGGAAAAAAAAAAAACTTGAAAAGGGCCCGTTAAAAACAAAAAAATTAGGGCTTAAAATTCGAAGAATTTAAAACACCCCCCATCAACCCCGCCCCAAAAACCCCGGGGTAAAAAAAATCTGGGTTTAACAAACATTTTAAAAAACCATAAAGGGCCCCCCGCGGGAAAACACGCCCCCCCCCTAACCCAAAAAAAATTAAATTTTTCTGGAGGAGCTGCCCCCCCTTCCTTTTGTTGGAAGAAACCAAATATGTGGTTGGAAAAAAAGAGACGAAGGGGGGGTTTTTTTATTAAAAAAAGAAGAAAAAAAAAAAAAAAAA